>JAFSFK010000189.1 GCA_017435245.1 Oscillospiraceae bacterium
CGAGCTGACGCTCGATAATAATTGAAAATGGAAAATGGATAATTGAAAATGATTGTGTGGCCTTCGGCCACTATTTAAATTATTTTCCAGAGGAAAATACCACAATTTTCAATTTTCAACTTTCAATTTTCAATTCGCTCGTCAGAGCGATAAACCAAAATTTAGAGAGGAACATCTATGGACATTGAACTGCTGCCCATTTTGCTGGGACGAAAAAAGAATATCCGGGCGCAGTTTCTTGCTGCCGCCGGACTGGAGCCGGATGCTGATGTAGACTGCACCATCCTGGTCTGGGACGGGGATGACCTCATCGCCACCGGTTCCCGAAAAGAAAACATTCTCAAGTGCATCGCCGTGGATCCCGCCCGGCAGGGCGAGGGCCTTACCGCCACGGTGCTGACCCAGCTGCGGCAGGACGCCTTCAACGCCGGCTGCGATCACCTGTTTTTGTACACCAAGCCCCAAAATCTGCTGCAGTTTTCCAGCCTGTTTTTCTACCCCATCGCCCAGACCGACCAGGTGCTGCTGATGGAGGACCGGCCCAACGGTATCGGGAGCTTTCTGGACTCCCTCCCCGCTCCCGCCTCCGGCGGAAAAACCGGTGCACTGGTAATGAACTGCAACCCCTTCACCCTGGGGCACCGGTATGTGATCGAGACCGCCGCCAAGGAATGTGACCGGGTGTATGTATTCGTCCTGTCCGAGGACAAAAGCCAGTTCTCTGCAGATGTGCGAATGGAACTGGTGAAACAGGGCACCGGGGATCTTCCCAATGTAACGGTGCTGCCCACCGGTCCTTACCTCATCTCCTCCGCCACCTTCCCCACCTATTTTCTCAAGGAACGGGATCACGCACAGGCCGTCCAGTGCCAGCTGGATATCGCCGTCTTTACCCGGTATTTTGTGCCGAAATTCGGCATTACACACCGCTATGTGGGCACTGAGCCTTTGTCCGCAATGACCGACCAATACAACCAGGCACTTATGGAGCATCTGCCCAAGACCGGAATCGAAGTGCGGCTTGTGCCCCGGCTGGAGCATCAGGGCAAGCCCATCAGCGCCACCTCCGTGCGGCAGTGTATCAACCTCAAGGACTATGATAAATTAAAAGACCTCGTCCCCCCCACCACATTAGAATATATCCGCAAAAATTTTTAAGGAGGAATCTTTATGGAACGCAGAGCCACCCATATCCTCAGCAGCTATTACGCTCCCAGAGGTCATAACCGTATGTACGCTCTGGGCCAGCAGCTTGCCCAGATGTATCTTTCCCCCAACGACAAGCTCATCGGCATCATCGGCGAGGCCGGTTCCGGCAAAAGCGCACTGATCCGGGGAATGTTTCCCGGTCTGGAGCTGACCAACGACGATAACGGCGTATATATTCGTCCCCTGCCCCTGCTGGAGCAGGACAGCGGTTTTGCCTTTTTCTCCCCCCATACCTACCACGTGGATATCCGCTTTGAAAACGGTTTCACCCAGATGAGCGTGCTGGCAGATGCCATTGCCGAAGCTCTCCAAAAGGGCAAACGGGTGGTGGTAGAGCATTTTGATCTGGTGTATCCTCTGCTGGGAGCCAATGCCAATATTCTCATCGGTGTGGGCGAACAGGTTCTGGTGGCACGCCCCAATCTCTTTGGCCCGGCACCGGAGGAGATCCGTAATACCGTGTACAAATCTCTGCACTACCGTCTGATGGCCCATACCGCAGAAGATCTGTGTGAGATGTGTATGGATGCCTTCGACCGTGACCGCTGCGGTCACGACGACGTGAAGCACGGCTTTGCCCTGTACTTCCCGGATACGATGCCTTCTTTCAACATCGCAGAGCTGGAAGCAAAGGTCAAGGAGATCATTGACCAGGATCTTCCTGTGACCTATGTAGACGAAAAGCATATCAGTATCGGCGATATGATCCATAAATGCACCGGTCCCCGGATCCACGTCCACCGTACCGGTCAGATCGAGAATCTGCACCTGCTGAACCACCTGATCTACGACCCCTTCAAGCACCGCTATGTGCTGGCCGGCTGCGTGGGTGAGCATTCCGAAGAGCTGCTGAAACGGCTGGACATCCACCAGCAGCGTCCGGGTTGGGACTGAGCCGATGGAGATCACTCTTGCCGAAATCCTGGAAGCACGGGAGCAGCGGGTGCTGCGGCAAAAGGAGCTTTTGACGCAGTATGGCAAAAGCCTTATCTGCTTCACCTTGAATATTGCCGGTCCTGTCAAGGATTCCCCGCTGATCCAAGCAGGTTTCCGTCTGGGCGACCGGCTTTTGAATGCGCAGCTGGAGGGTTCGGGCATCCGGATCCTGCACCGGGAAACCCTTTTTGCTCCTACCGGTCCCACAGGCTTTTATGTGGCGGACGCAGATGCGCTGCACCTGAAGAAGCTTGCCTGCGAGGCAGAGGATTCCTCCCCCGCTGCCCGGCTTTTTGATATGGATGTACTGGCACCGGACGGCAGCAAATACAGCCGGGAGGACTTGGGGCTTGCGCCCAGAAAATGCCTGATCTGTCAAAACGATGCCCGCATCTGCGGCCGCAGCCGTACCCATACGGTGGAGCAGCTGCAGAAAAAAACCAACGAGCTTCTGCAAAATGCGCTGTGGAGCGATACCGCCCGGCAGTTAGCCTCCACCGCAGTACAAAGCCTGCTGTGGGAGGTCTGCACCACGCCCAAGCCGGGACTGGTGGACTGTCAAAACAGCGGCAGCCACACCGATATGGATATCTTCACCTTCTGTTCCAGTGCTGCCGGCCTGTATCCCTATTTTGAACACTGTGTCCGCATCGGTTTGGAGACCGCCGAACTGCCTGCAGAAGCTACCCTCTCCCGGCTCCGTCTGCCGGGAAAAGCAGCGGAACAGGTAATGTATGCTGCCACCGGCGGTGTGAACACCCATAAGGGTGCTATTTTCTCTCTGGGGATCCTCTGCGCTGCCGCCGGACGGACACGCTCCCGGGATGGGGATATCCTTCTGGACCAATGCGCCCAAATGACCCGGGGCATCTGCCGCCGGGAGCTGGGTATGGGCTGCACCAACGGCCAGGCTCTGTATGCCAAATACGGCACCCGGGGCATCCGGGGGCAGGCAGAAATGGGTTTTCCCGCTGTCAAAGTCGGTCTGGAGGTCCTAAGCAACGGTCTCGCCCAAGGTCTGAGTCTGAACGATTCCGGCTGCGCCGCTCTGCTGCATATGCTGGTCACCGCCGAGGACACCAACCTCCTGCACCGCAGCGACCCGGATACCTGCCAAAGCATTCTCCGGGAACTGACCGAGCTTCTGGCTGCAGAACCTTACCCCACCAAAGACCGGCTGAACACGCTGGACGCAGACTTTATCCAAAAGAATCTCTCTGCCGGAGGCAGCGCCGACCTGCTGGCGCTGGTATATTTCCTCCATCTTTTGGGCAAAAAGCGACAGGAATGTTTGATTATTTAGCTATTTTTATGTTACTGCCTGGTTTTTTCAGGCAGTAACTTTGTTTTTACCCGTATTTCATTCTTTCCTGCGGTTGAAAAACGGGTAAAATAATGGTATACTATATAAAATTACCGTTGCTCGGAGGCATTTTGTCCCGAATACGAACAATCTGATTTTGAGTGAGGCGATATCGTGAATCATGAAAAAAGCAAACTCGCCCAATACCTGAGCGAGTTTTGGAGATACCGGGATCTTTTAAAGCTGCTGGTCAGCAAGAACATCAAGCTGAAGTACCGCCGCAGCTGGCTGGGTTATGTGTGGAGCATCCTCAACCCCCTGCTGATCATGATCGTTATGACGGTGGTTTTCTCCTCAATGTTCAAGCGCAACATTGAAAACTTCCCCGTATATCTGTTCTGTGGTCAGCTGCTGTTCAACTATATGAACAACTCTACCACCCAGGCCATCTTCTCCATCAACAACAGTGCGGCACTGCTGAAAAAGACCTATGTGCCCAAGTATATGTTCACCCTTGCCCGGATCACCAGCGGTCTGGTGGACCTGCTGTTTTCTCTGGGTGCTCTGGTGCTGGTGCTGATCGCCACCCAGTCCCGGGTCACTTGGTATGCTCTGCTGTTCCCCTTTGTACTGCTCCAGCTGTATGTGTTCTGCGTGGGACTGGGACTGTTTCTGGCACAGGCCAACGTGTTCTTTAAAGACACCCAGTTCATTTATAGCGCTTTCACCACAGCCTGGCTGTACCTGACTCCCATCTTCTACCCTCTGGAGGCCCTGCCTGAAGGCATCCAATGGTGCATCTCTCACTTGAACCCTATGTACTTTTTCATCGGTCAGTTCCGTGCTTTGGTGTACTCCGGCACGATGCCGGAGACGTACCTGATCATATCCGGCTGCGTGGCTGCGGTGGCAATGCTGCTGCTGGGAATGTGGAGCTTTATGCGGTCCAAGGATCGGTTCATTCTGTATATTTGATTTAGGAGAAACAACTATGGCTGACAAACAGGTTATGGTAGATGTGGATCAGGTAACGATCCGATTCAATCTTTCCAGCCAGAAGATCGATAATCTAAAAGAATACTTCATCAAGTTCATCAAAAAGGAATTGATGTTCCAGGAGTTCCTTGCGGTGAAGGATGTGAGCTTCACGGTCCACAGGGGCGAAGCCTGGGGTCTGATCGGCACCAACGGTTCCGGCAAGTCCACGCTGCTCAAGGCCATCAGCGGCATCATCAAGCCCTACCAGGGTAAGATCACCATCAACGGCAGCATTGCTCCCTTGATCGAGCTGGGTGCAGGCTTTGACCAGGAATGCACCGCCCGGGAAAACATTTTCCTCAACGGCTGCGTGCTGGGTCACTCCCTGAAATATATGGAAGAGCATTTCGATGAGATCGTGGAATTTGCCGAGATCGAAAAATTCCTGGATTCTCCCATCAAAAACTACTCCTCCGGTATGAAGGCCCGTCTGGGCTTCGCCATTGCCACGATGGTCAAGCCGGATATCCTCATCGTTGACGAGGTTCTGGCTGTTGGCGACTACAAGTTCCGCCAGAAGTGCGAGAAGCGAATGAAGGAGCTGCTGGCAGGCGGCACCACATTGCTTTACGTGTCCCACAACATTGCGGAAGTCAAGCGGCTGTGTGACCACGCCCTTTGGATCGACAAGGGCAACACCCGAATGATCGGCGAGGTCAACGAGGTCTGCGATGCCTATATGGAAGAAATGAAGAACTGATAAAAACACAAAAGCCACCGGCCATGCCGGTGGCTCTTTTGATTGTCGACGGATAAACCACCGATGATCTTTTTTGTTTATGCAGCGTTTTTTGTTTGGTATATATCTTCGGCAACAAAAATTCTCTTAAGCAGCTGTTTCAGCATATGAAATACCATCACAATTGCATAACTCACAGCAAACACCAATACGGCATAAGCAACTGTGGACAGGATCTCTATCAGCAGATTATCTGGCATTCGCCTATAGAAGGTATATGCCTTGCCCCTAAGTCCAATAGCCTCAAATTTACGGACAACACATAGATGTATCAGGTAGATGCCCAAGGATTTGGAACCCAGATGCAAAACCATTCGTTCTGCCTTTGAATCCGCCTTAAACGGCGTGCAATAAAGAGCAACAAACAAACAGTAAGAAGCTAAGTACCCACATATTGTAGAAGTACCCAAAAAATAGGTGTCACTGGTGTCGATGCGCATATCATGCACAGACAATGCATACTTCAAAAGGGCAAACAACACAAAGCCGACTGCGCCACACCACTGCAACCACCGGGCATTTTTTCCAAACCATTCCCGATTCTGATAAGTTTCATAACCCATCAAAACAAACAGCACCGTTGTGGAAATAACCGTGGGGATGGTCAACGGATATGTCTGGTCCTGGATGGTTAGCACTCCCAAGTGCTGAACATCCCTGTTAATTACATAAAGTGCGGTCAAAATCATCAGATATCGTCTGCACTTATTGGCTTTGGGTGTGTCTGCACACATAAAGCTCAAAAGCGGCGCCCACATAAGAACCTGAACATAAGAAAAAATATACCACAGGTGCCCACTCAAAGCCATGTCAGCTTTCCATACTAAAATGTTTCCGAGCAAGTCGTGCAGATCAAAGCTATGCATATCCAGGCAGGACAGGAAACTAACCTGTCCGATATCCGCCAGGATCCAGTCCTGCCAGACCTGCGAGAAGATCATAACCCCAAAAGCGGGCAGCAGCAGGGTAGATACTGTTTTTTTTGCACGCAGTGTATGGGACGAATCGGGGTTTGCAAACAGGAAATATCCCATAATATACCAAAACACAGGAACCGGATCCACCACAAAGCAACGGATGAAAAGGGAGTTCTCCAAAAGGGTATCCCCTTTCGTATACCAGGTCACCGTATGAAGGCAAATCACAAAAAAGCAAGCTACAATTCGAGCCAATTCAATGCTCGCCATGCGTTTTTTCACCATCGATTTCCTCCCACCGTCATTTATTAATATGCGTCATTATTAACGACTAAATAATTTTTTGGGGACACTTCTCTGTGGTTCTTTATTTTTCGCTTCTTTTATCAGATCCTCAACAGTTTGGGACAGTTGCTGCAGCTGCTCATTTAACTGACGGTTTTGCTCCTCCAGATTCCGGCACTGCTCCTGCAGCTGCATAATGCTTCTCAGCTCCAAGGCCTTGGTCTTGGGAGGCGTTTTTTCCATCTGCAGCGCATCCTTCAGCCACTGAACGCTAAAATCGATCAAAGGCTGCATTTTCTCCTTGACCTGGGCAAAATCTACCGGCTTGGTCCAGGGCTGTGCCTCCGCCATCTCAGAACCGCTGTAGAACAGGCGATCTTCCGTTCCTGTCATCTTCGACAAGCTCTCAAATCTGGACAATCCTCTAAGGCGGTTGGGGAACACCGTCATACTATGACCAAAAATAACAGAGTAGCAATAACCGTGGAAAGAGTCTGTGACCACGTAGGATGCGTGCTTGAAATATTTGACCCAATCCGAAACCTCCACATTTTCCAAAACATTAGGATCGTTGGCTTGCTCCTTGAGCTTTGCAAAATCATCCTGTCCGTCCAGAATAATATGGTATGGCAGATTCATTTTTTCTGCAGTAAGACGCACCGCATTTATTTTCTCTTCTGTGGGATTAAGAATATAACCCAACACATACTCACCGTCAATTGCTCTGTCGGACAATGCGGCTGCGGCATCATAATCCTCCATCCGGCAAAGGAACACCGGATCCACTGTCTGCACTGCATCAACTCCAAAGTCTCGCTGACAGACCCTTACTCCACCGGTCTCCCGAACGGAAATCGCATCAAAACGCTGAAGCAAGTAGCTAACCTTCATACGCATTTCCTCAGGATAATAAGCACTGTCGTGGCCAAAGGATGTGGAGTATGCGATTTTTTTGTGGCCATCATCCACAAAATCCAAGAAGAAGTGATAAGAACCTACATCCCGGTTGCTCCACCAGTTCCAAAGCTGATCAGAACCAACAACAAATGTCTCACAGTGGTAATTAAATCGACCATAGTCTTCGATCCGGTTGGACATAGACTGCTCATAAAAATGTTTTGCAAACCGACGAGTCTTATTATCGGGCTTGCCCTTTGGTACTTCGCCAGACAGCACCGGCCATTCCAGCATCAGCACGCTCTTCCCCATATCTTTCAAGACCCGGTTCAATGCGTAGTTGGTCATAACACTGCCATAGTTGGCACCATACCACCAACCGATGTAGCCAATATCAAATTTACGGTTCATACCGTAATCCACAGCTTTTTCAAAACCGTATTGATAGGTATCCAGCAGGTCGTAAAACCGCTCTCTGCGAGGATGCAGCAATGATGAATACTTGAGCTGCGCATTGTGCTTAACGGCGTGGTCAAGCGGTGCGGTTTTACAGAACTTAGCCCGCTTCCACAGCACCTCCAGCATTTCCTGGCCCTTAGTATTATTCTGCAGGACCATACTGGTTCCCTTGCGGTCATCATACTTAGGATTGTACTTGTCGATATCCCAGAAATCGGCGATGGTCATATCTCCCTGCCGGGGCATCTTTGCAAAGGGGCATTGACCGCAGCTTTTTCGCAATGTCAGTAGTTTTAAAAAGGATTTCATATAAGCGCATTCGTTACGCTTTTTCCGGTATTTCTGTCCATCTTCAAAGTCAATTGCCGTGGAGACATCCCACTTAACAATATCCTTATCCCGGAAGGAAACTCTGACAGCTTTGCTGCCGTGCAGTGCTTCCTGCTCTTTTACAAATTTTTCGTAAACAGCCGGAGACGGTACGCCATGGCAAACCAGATCCATGGTGTACAAAAGCTCATGGGGTTTTCCCAAATAGCTGTTCATAGCCGCCACTTGGCAAGGCGTACCGGTGAACAGCACCGGTGTTCCTGCATCCAAATATTCCTTTACTTGACGGTAGATCAACTTTGCGTCACTCTGGACATACTTGGAGCCTCTGAGCTTATGCAGCTGTTCCCGGTCTGTGACAACAATATTCTCCACGGCGTAGTAGTCATCGGTGTAGGCAGCACCGCAAACAACGCCACCCTTTTCCAGCATCCACTCAGCCATAATGGTAAAGACACCGCCGGAGGAACTATTTGCACGCACCTCATCGCTGGCCATTACCGCATAACAGCCGGGATACTCCAGATTCTCATACTTAGGCTGCGCAACAGGACAGGTCTTCAAACACAGACCACAATCGATACATTTTTCGTTATCGATCTGAGGGAAGAAGAATCCTTCCTTATCCGGTTTCATCTCTATGGCGTCCACCGGACACTTGTTATAGCAGGCACCGCAGCCGGTACATTGATCGTGGGTTACCTGACGAATTGTTTTATCCATTGGAAGATTCCTCCTTAAGGGGATAGATTAAACGGTTCCTTTTTTCACCGTGTTCACCAGCAGCTTGATTCGCTCGGGCATTTTGTCCAAATACTTTGCCAGATCATACTCCTGCAGCAGCTGATTCAGGTTCTGCAAATGCTCCTGGGCACACTGCACTTCGGGGCTGCGGATATCGCATACCAGGAACTCCAGCAGCCACTTGGTATACTCCTTGCCGTATTTTTCCAGCCAGTCCTGCTCTTTCCAGTATTTACAGATGGTTTCCACGAACCCAAGATGCTTACGCAGCTTTTCATCCATATCATCCCGGACACTGGCCATCAAGGAACCCTCTCTGCACCAGCGGTAGTAATACAGCTCGTCAGAGATAAACGCAAAGTTCTTGCCGTGGGGCAGTGCCTGCAGCTGGAACACCATATCCTCGCCGTACTTGACGGTCTCATCAAAGCTGAGACCGTATTCCGTGAAGAACTTGCGGTTATAGGCTTGGCGCCATACAAAAGGCTTGGCACCGGTTTCGTTGAACAGTACGTCGGGGGTAAACTCCCACCGGCGGTGGGTACGCACGCCCAAGATCCAATAATGCCAATCAGAAGCCCGGGGCTTTTCGGGGAAAATGTGGGTGCCGAAGATCACCACATCCGTAGGTGCTTCCAGATTCTCGATCCAGACACGCTCACAGGCGTTAAGTGCCAGATAGTCATCGGAATCCAGGAACATAATGATCTCGCCGTTAGCCTCACGGATACCGGCGTTGCGGGCAGAAGAAAGTCCGCCGTTGGGCTTATTCACGATTTTGATACGATTGTCAACCTGTGCAAACTTCTCCAGAATAGCCAGGGAATTATCCGTACTGCCATCATTGACACAGATGAACTCTACATCATACAAAGTCTGATTGATACAACTGGTCAGGCAGGTGCTCAAACACTTTTCAACATTATAGACCGGAATAATCACCGATACTTTTACAGGAAGATTTTTCATTTGCCCGCCCTCCCTAACAGTTTCTTGAAGAAGAGTTTGACTGTGTATACAAAGCCGTGCTCACGCAGGCAGGCCAGACCGCCCCGGATTCTTCCCTTGAAGGAACGGTCCTTCTCCGGAGCCACAGGCGCAGGATAGAACTCGGGCAGTTCTTCGCCGTTCTTTTCCATAATGCGGAACTCATGGTACCGCTCGGGATCGAAAATAACCTTTTGCAGGCTGTTCCACTTATACCACTCGAAGTAATCCTTCTGCAGCAAGCCGTCCATCTGGTGGCGGCGGAAATCCTCAGCAAAACGCAGAATAAACTCCGCCTGCAGAGGCTCAGAAAGACGCTCGTAGTTCCAGTTATAGGAATCGTACTTGATACGTACCATCACAGGCTCCACGATACCCTTTTCCACAGGGTGGCTCTCCAGGAACCGTTCCATCTCATCGTACTCGTCGCAAATACAGTAGACCTTTCCGGGGGAGTTAATGGAAGATGCCTCATTGTCCTGACGGTAGTGCAGGAAGCACTCCTCCATCAGCCGCACCCGCTGGGCACAGATCCAGACCTTAAAGTTAAAGCTGGCATCCTGGTAAGATGCACCGGGCGTTTCATTAAAACGGATATTGTTGCTGCGGATAAAGTCCTTGCGGTAAATGGCAGACCAGATGGTGGGCTTGATGTTGAAGAAGTCCACCATCTCTCTCTTGGACTTAAACCCAGTCAGAGGGCAGAAGGTCCGGCGGCTGGTGACCCGGGAAGCAATGGGATTGGGCGTATTTCTTTCTGTAGGCTTGGAGAAATAGAAGAAGAAACCGGACTTGACCACATCCAGGTCATACTCCTTAGCCTTTGCATAGAGCTTCTCGAACATATCCAGCTCTGCGTAGTCATCGGACTCGATGATGCCGATGTACTCGCCGGTGGCCATATCAAAGCCCCGGTTCATACTGTGACCGTAACCGCCATTGGGCTTGTCAATGATCTTGATACGTGCGTCCTTAGCCGCATACTCCTGCATAATGGACAGGGTGGAGTCGGTGGAGCCGTCATTGACACAGATGATCTCCAGTTCCTTAAGGGTCTGATTGACAATGCTGTCCAGGCACTGGTGCAGATACTTTTCCACGTTGTAACAAGGGACAACGACCGATACTTTAGGCATACTCATTTCACTAACCTCTCTTACCGTTGTTATACAATGGCTTTCAGATCATCCAGTGCAGCACGGATGACCTTGTCCATATCGTAGTAGCGATACTGGCCCAGACGGCCGCCGAAGATAATGTTGCCCTGCTCGTCAGCAAGTGCCTTATACTGGGCATAGAGCTCGGCATTTTCGGCATCGTTGACGGGGTAGTAAGGCTCCATTCCCGGCTGCCACTCAGCGGAATACTCCCGGCTGATAATGGTGGTGGGCTGCTTGCCGAACTCGAAATGCTTGTGCTCGATGATTCGGGTGTAAGGCACTTCCCGCTCGGTGTAGTTGACCACGGCGTTGCCCTGGAAATCTTCCATCTCCAGCTCCTCGGTCTCAAAACGGACGCTGCGGTACTTGAGGGCACCCAGCCGGTAACCGAAGAACTCATCGATACAGCCGGTGTAAACGATGGTCTTGGCGATATCAGGTTCGGCCTTGATCAGCTCAAAGTAATCCGTATCCAGCCGGACCTCAACGCCTTCCAGCATTTTCTCCACCATAGCGGTGTAGCCGCCCATGGGGATTCCCTGGAAACGGTCGTTGAAGTAGTTGTTGTCATAGATAGAACGGCAGGGCAGACGTTTGATGATAAAGGCAGGCAGCTCCTTGCAGTCACGCCCCCACTGTTTTTCGGTGTAGCCCTTCACCAGCTTGGTGTATACATCCGTACCCACCAGGCTCAGAGCCTGCTCCTCCAGGTTCTGCGGGTCAGTGATATTCAATTGCGCTACCTGCTCTGCGATCTTGGCCTTAGCCTCTGCGGGAGTGCGGATGTTCCACATCTTGGAGAAGGTGTTCATATTGAAGGGAAGGTTGTACAGCTCGTCCTTGTAAACCGCAATGGGAGAATTGATGTAGTTGTTAAACTCCGCAAACTGGTTTACATAATCCCACACCTCTTTGTCGCTGGTATGGAAAATATGGGCGCCGTACTTGTGGACGTTGATGCCGGAAACATTTTCGGTATAAATATTTCC
>JAFSFK010000190.1 GCA_017435245.1 Oscillospiraceae bacterium
CCATCAAGGGCGGCATGATGAACTGCCAGGCCGAGATGAAGAAGGCTGTCGAGTGCGGTTACTGGAATCTGTTCCGCTTCGATCCCTCCAAGGAGACCGGCAAGTTCCAGCTGGACAGCAAGGCTCCTAAGGATGGCTACCAGGAGTTCCTGATGAACGAGGCTCGTTACAGCCGTCTGACCCGTGAGTTCCCCGAGCGTGCAACCGAACTGTTCGCAAAGAACGAGGCTGCTGCTAAGGAGCGCTGGGAGTATCTGAACAAGCTGGTTGAGATGTACAAGGACTAATTCCCTAAACATCACCGCCCCCGGAAATCCGGGGGCGGTTTTCTCAAGGAGGCATTATGCTCTGTACGATTATTGATATTCGAGGTGACTACGCCGTAGTTAAGTATGACCAAACCGGTGTAGAATCCGAGGTTGCCATCGCACTTTTACCCTTTGGTGCTGACATTGGCGACCGATTGAAATTTGAGGATTTTGAATTTTCCAAAATTTGATCTTCCCCCACAGGCACAGTGCCTGTGGGGTTTATTTTCGCATCTATGTAAAGTTCGCTTGACATAAACATCAAAATGTGATATTATCCTTTTGTAAAGCTAGCTTTACAAAAGGAGGCATTTTATGCAAAATAGAATAGAAGAAATACGGAAAGCAAAAGGTATTCGGCAAGAAGATTTCGCAAAGCAGCTGGGAGTTTCCAGACAAACAATCAGTTCACTGGAAACGGGTCGGTATAACCCATCCATCTTTCTTGCACATAAGATTGCAGTTTTCTTTGGGTTGACCATCGAAGAAGTGTTTATTTTTGAAGATCACGGAGGTAATTAAAATGAAACAGAACAAACGCTTGATTTCTTCGGTAGTAGAAATCGTTCTTGGTATTATACTATCCACTCTCTCCTTCACCGGGATGATCGATAATTACTGGGGCGGAATGGGAACCGCATTGGTAGTTGTCGGCGGAATCTTTTTATTCCGCCAAATTCGTTATAAGACGAACAATGAATATCGGCAGTCTGTTGATGTGGAGGTCAATGACGAAAGAAACAAATTCATTTCTATGAAAGCCTGGTCTTGGGCAGGTTATTTCTTTGTGATTATTGCCGCAGCTGCATCTATCATACTGAAAATCATCGGTCTGGATGAATATGTGGGTTTTGCAAGCGGTAGCGTATGTCTTATTGTAATTCTATACTGGCTGTCCTATATGGTAATTCGCAGAAAATATTAATAAACAAAGCCGTATGATCTGACGATCATACGGCTGTTCGTTTAATTCTTCTCTGCTCTTTTGGCTATACGTTCAAATCTTCTCTTCTGGCGCTTGGCTTTATTGATCTTTTGTTTCTCTTTAAAGTGCGAACGAAGCTCCGGCGGCTGATCTTTCAATTTCTCAGGGTCGATCTGCATACCGTTTAAGCGCTTGTTGGTCACTTCCCGCAGCAAGGTGTAAATTACAGATGCCACGGGGATCATTAAGAACATACCGGCAACGCCAAACAGTTCTCCGCCAACCGCAACGGCGACCAGCACCCACATGCCGTTAAGTCCGATCGATGTGCCCACCACTCTGGGGTAGATCAAATTGTTTTCCACCTGCTGGATCACAAGGAACATCGCCACAAAAATGACTGCCTGCAAAGGATCATTCACGAAGATCAAAAATGCGCCCACAATACAGCCGATAAACGCACCAACAATTGGAATGAATGCTGTAACGGCGATCAAAATGCTGATTAAAGGAATATACGGCATTTTGAAGATGGCCATGGCAATGGCAAACAATCCACCAAGTATACAAACCTCTACACACTGTCCGGACAGGAAGTTGGAAAATGTGGAATTAGAAAGACGCAGGATCCTTACAATGTGGTCACTGGCTTTTTCCGGCAGGAACGCATACAAAAGCTTTCTTCCCTGCCGTGCCAAGGTTTCTTTCTGGAACAGTGCATAGATAGAAAAAACCAAGGCGATCACAAAATCCACAACGCCGCCAAATACGATGCTGATCGCAGAGAAGGCACCGCCAACGATCGTAGAGACGCTGGAGCTGAATACCGACAGCATTTTTTCGGCAAACACCGCAACATCAAAATTTTCAAAATTCGTATTGGCGATCACCCAATCCATCAATTGAGGATTCTTATTCAATATATCTGTGACAAAAACCTGCGCATTGGTAAAGAAGGTCTGCAAGGCTGGGATCAACGAATTGACCGTCACGATCAGCTGCGGGATCAACAGCCAGAATACCATCGCCACAACCAGCAGCAGTGCGATAAATGTCAGCACAACAGCGATCAGTCTGCGGAGCTGTTGCCGCTTGATCTTCTTTAAAAGTCCTTCAAATGCCCGCATAGGTACATTCAGCACAAAAGCCAGTCCCGCACCCAACACGAAAGGAGAGAAGATCCCCTTAACAACACCATAGACCACACCAACTCGCTCAGTATCGTGCAATATCCAGTACAAAATGATACCGGCAGCGATCAAAAGGAACAAATTTCTTAATGTCTTTTTATTGATCTCAAACAACGCACTCTCCCCCTTCGACTTGAGTGTAACAAGCGAATATTGACAATTTATGAATTAGCGGTAATTTTTGTAAGGGCATCGCATAGCGCATCCAACGAATCTTCCATTGTTGCCCAACTGGTGCAAAAGCGCACCGCAGTATGATTATCATCCACAGTGCCCCATGGTGCATAGGAAAATTCCTTTTCCAGTTTCTGAAGAACGGTATTGGGAAGGACGGTAAAGACTTGGTTGGTTCGGCACTGAACCAAAATAGGATAACCCAATTCCACAAGGGTATCCCGCAGTTTATCCGCCAGCCGGTTGGCGTATTTAGAAATCTCAAAATACAGTCCGTCCTTAAAAAGCACTTCAAACTGAGCACCCAGCAGCCAACCTTTTGCCAGCATACCGCCTCGCTGTTTAATGATATAGCGAAAGTCCTCAGTAATTGCTGTATTGGAGATCACCACCGCCTCACCAAACATCGCACCAACCTTTGTGCCTCCAATATAGAACACATCCGTCAAATTGGCAAGATCCTGGAGCGTTACATCATTATCTGCAGCGCTCAGCGCATATCCCAGACGGGCACCGTCCACAAACAAGTACAGGCCATATTGCTTGCAAGCTTGGGATATCTGCTCCAGTTCAGCCAATGAATACGTGGTTCCCAGCTCCGTGGGCTGCGAGATATATACCATTTTCGGCTGTGCGATGTGCTCGTGGGTTACATCGTCCAGATGTGCCTGGGCTGTATTACGGATCTGCTCCGCTGTGATCTTGCCGTCAGCGGATGGCAGGCTTAAAACCTTATGCCCCGTGGCCTCCACTGCGCCGGTCTCATGTACCTGAATATGGGCACTCTCGGCTCCGATCACCGCCTGATGAGGACGTAATGCTGCGGCAATTACCGTCAGATTCGTCTGAGTGCCACCAACAAGAAAATGAACAGAAAGACTGTCATTTTCACACAGCGCTTTGATACGCTCTGCAGCAGAACTGCAGCAATCATCATCACCGTAGCCATCCATCTGGCGTGATGATATCTCCTGCAGATACCGAAGAACCGCCGGATGACACATCTCATTATAATCGTTATGAAACAACCTCATAGCTTGCCTCCGACAATCATTTTTATCATTTTATCCTGTAATCCCCAGCCTGTCAAGGTGTCATATTTCTTAAGCATACCACATAGTTTTTTGATGGTAGCACACAGCAGGGAGGGAACCATATGGATGATACCATCGAGAGAAGATCCTGTGATCTGGCTGTGTACATCATTGAAACCGGCGTAACCGTACGTGCCGCTGCCAAAAAATTTGGCATATCAAAATCCACGGTACATAAGGACCTGTCGCAAAGGCTTCCGCAATGCAACAAAACCTTATATAATCAAGTGCGTAAGGTCCTGGAGGTGAACAAAGCCCAGCGCCATATCCGAGGTGGCATGGCTACCAAAGCCAAATACCTCAAGGAAAAAGAATACAGGAAGAAATCCGGCTGTCAGTGACAGCCGGGACGATTACAAATCATCTGCATCCTGAATTGGCTTCTCGTTACGTTCCTTTGGGCGGCCGGTATAGCTGCCGTTAGGATCAATATTTATATTCGGATCGATAAAAGTTCCTTCACGCTTTTTCATATTCCACCTCCAAATATATCATTCCTCGGTCAGCCATTACTATGAATGGGATTCGTTGCAATTTAACAGAGCATATGATATATTATCAAAAAGGAGTGATTGCCGTGTTTGAAATCACATTGATCGCAATGGGAAAGCTAAAGGAGAAATTCTACCTGTCAGCAGCAGCGGAATATGAGAAGCGGATGAAGGGATACTGTAATTTTAAGATTCTTGAACTGCCGGAGGTGAGGCTTCCGGAGGATCCCTCCCCTGCTGAGATTACCGCAGGGCTGGAAAAGGAAGCAGATTTGATCTTCAGCAAAATCCCCAAGGGAGCCTGGTTCTGTACCCTGACACCGGAGGGAAAGCTCCTTAGCTCTGAGGCACTGGCGGACAAGCTTAAGGACGTGAAGATCAGCGGCAAAAGCAGCGTTTGCTTTTTGATCGGTTCTTCCTTCGGCATGGCACAGCGGGTAAAAGACAGGGCGGATTTTAAGCTTTCTATGAGCCCCATGACCTTCCCTCACCATCTGGCACGGGTGATGGTTTTGGAGCAGCTTTATCGGGCAGAAGCCATTCAGGCAGGAAGTAAATATCATAAATAAATGACAGCCGTACCGGTAATCGGTACGGCTGTTTTCTTAAAATTCTCCGCTTTGGTACATCACTGCGGACAGAGCGCACAGGGGTGCCGTCTCACAGCGCAGGATGCGGCTGCCAAGGGTGCAGATCTGAAGTCCGGCATTGCGTGCCTGCTCCACTTCCCGCTCCTCCAAGCCCCCCTCCGGGCCTGTGAGCAGACTGATGGTTTGATAGGCATTTTCTTCCAGTGCCATCTTTAGTGTCACAGCCCGCTCATTTTCGTAAAACAGGATGGCTTTGTCAGCTTTTGCTGCTTCCTCCAGGGCTTTTTTATAGCTATCCAGTACGACGACCTGAGGAATATATCCCCTGCCGGACTGCTCCGCAGCCGAGGCGGCAATTTTCTGCCAGCGCTCCAGTTTCTTTTTTAAACTCTTATCGTCGGGCTTGGAAACACACCGGGCAGAAGGAAAGGCAACGATCTCGTAAGCACCTAATTCCGTAGCTTTCTGGATCACATGCTCAAATTTGTCGCCCTTGGAAAACGCCATATAGACACTCGCCTTTATCCGGGCTTCGGTGGTGGATTCTTGGGTGGACTTGACCACAAGGCTGATCTGCCCGGGACTGACATCACTGACGGTACAAATACACTCCATTCCCTGTCCATCGCAGACC
>JAFSFK010000191.1 GCA_017435245.1 Oscillospiraceae bacterium
CACCGCACCCAAAGGCTCCCCTGTGTAAGGGGAGCTGTCAAAAATCTGTGATTTTTGACTGAGGGGTTGTTCTGAAAATGTAGCAATCACGCACGTTTTTCGTGACTATACCATTCCTAACAACCCCTCCGACCTCGCTTGCACTCGGCCACCTCCCCTTGCACAGGGGAGGCTTTAACGGCTCGATAAATTGGAATTTGTTCTATCATCTCTTAACGAATAAAAGCGACAGAAAACGAAAATAAACGAAAATACATATTGCAAAACGCAAGCCGCTATGGTAAACTGGTAGCAGTGGTTTTGCGGCATTGCGCCGAAGCGGAGAACCATATATCACAAGGGAAAATGCAGGCGATTTACATTGTTTTCTTTGCCGTTTCCATTGTGTGTACATCATTTATACAATACAATCTATATATTCGTTGTGAAAAGGAGAAATTGACTATGGCTGAGATCCGGAAGGTAAAAACCGCTGTTGTTGGCTGCGGTATGATCAGTACCATTTATCTGAAGAATATGATCAACCTCTTCTCCATCATCGATGTGGTGGCAGTGTGCGATCTGAACGAGGCAAATGCCCGCAAGCAGGCTGAGCAGTTCCATATTCCCAATGTGCTGACTCTGGATGAAGTCTGTGCATCCCAGGAGATCGAAATGGTAGTCAACCTCACCGGCCCTGCCGCCCACTACAAGGTCATCAAGCAGCTGTTGCTGGCCGGCAAGCATGTGTTCACCGAGAAGCTGCTGTGCTTCGATGTGGACGAGGGCAAGGAATTGGTTGCCATTGCCAATGAGAAGAATCTGTATCTGGGTGTTGCTCCCGACACCTTCCTGGGTGCCGGACTGCAGACTGCAAGAAAGGTCATCGACTCCGGTCTGATCGGCACACCCACCTCCTGCATCGCTGCGATCAATCGTAATCAGGCGCTGAACTCCGAGGGCTATCCCTACATCCGCTACACCGGCGGTTCTTTCCCCTATGATATCGGTGTTTACTATATGACCGCTCTGCTGAGCCTTCTGGGACCTGTGAAGAAGGTGGTCGGCTTTGCCGCACCCGCTCCCACTCACGAGGGCCGTATGTTCTGGAACGGCAACTACGGCGAGAGCTGGGATCTCACCGGCAACAATATCCAGGCAGGTTCTCTCCTGTTTGAAAGCGGTGTACTGGGCAGCATCCACTTTGACGGCACCTCCATCGATGAAGAGCGTCCTCATTTGGTGATCTATGGCACCGAGGGCATCCTGTATCTGGGCGATCCCAACTGCTTCGACGGTATGGTCAAGCTGGTCCGTTCCGGCAGTGAGCCTGCCAAGATCCCCTTCACCCACGGCTACAAGGGATCTCCCCACTTTGGCGAGCCTGAGGGTTTCTCCGCCGGCGGTCACCGTGGCGTTGGTGCTGCAGAAATGGCTTGGAGCATCCGTCTGGGCCGTCCCCACCGTGCCAGTAAGGAGATGGGCCTGCATACACTGGAGGTCCTGGCAGGTCTGGATGTGGCAAGCAAGGAGGAGAAGGTGTACAATATGACCACTACCTTCCAGCAGCCTCGTGCGCTGCCCACCGGCTACTACACTATGGAGATGTACGGGCATCTGCGGGCAGACGCAGAGCTCTCTCTGACAAAGTAAGAAAAACAAGACCTCCGGCGATCCCGGGGGTCTTGCCTATATTCCGTTTTGCGAGGAAAAGGATATGAAGATCACAAATTACTATGAAGATCCCCGGGTGCCTTATGTAAATGCCTTGCCGGACCGGGCATACTTTATGCCCTTTGAGAGCGAGGAAAAGGCAAAATCCTGCCTCCGGGAGGAATCCGGACGGATGCAGCTTCTGAACGGCAGCTGGAAATTTAGCTGGTATCCCAGCATCGAAGCGGTGCCCGGCAGCTTTATGCTGCCGGAGTATGATCCCAGTGAGTTGGGGAATATCGATGTTCCCGGCTGTTGGCAGACCCAGGGATATGACAAGTTCCACTATACCGGCTGCAGCCATATTATGCCCGTAGACCCGCCTTATGTGCCTGCAGACAATCCCTGCGGTACCTATGTTCGGGATTTTTGGTTCTGCAAAGACGAAACTGCGCCTGTGACGGAGCTGATTTTTGAGGGCGTGGATGCTGCTTACTATGTCTGGCTCAACGGAGCGTTTGTGGGTTACAGCGAGGTATCCCACGGTACCCGGATTTTTGATATTTCTGACCTGCTGAAAGAGGGAAAAAACCGCTTAGCGGTGCTGAATCTTAAGTGGTGCACCGGCACGTATCTGGAGATCCAGGATAAGTTCCGGATGTCCGGTATTTTCCGGGATGTATACTTGCTGCGCCGCCCTGAGGTGCGGCTGGAGGATTTCTATATCCACCAGAATATCGCCGGGGATTATTCCGAAGCAGTACTGAAGACCGATTTTACCTTCCGGGGTGAGGGTGGAACGATGCAGGTGAAGCTTTTGGACGCAGAAGGCAATGCGGTGGATTCCGCCGAGGCCCGAATCGCTGAAGGCTGCGCAGTGGAACTGAAAATAACAGAACCCAAGCTCTGGTCTGCAGAGCGTCCTCAGCTGTATACAATGGTAATTGCACTGCCCGGGGAAGTGATCGTCCAGAAGGTGGGCATCCGCAAGATCGAGGTCATCGACGGCGTGATCCATATCAACGGCAACCGCATCCGTATCAAGGGTATGAACCGCCACGACACCGATCCCATTACAGGGTATACCGTCACCCGGGAGCATATCCGCCGGGATCTGATTCTTATGAAGCAGAACAATGTCAACGCCCTGCGTACCGCCCATTACCCCAACAGTCCCATTGTGATCGAGATGTGCAACGAGTTGGGATTGTATGTTATGAGCGAGGCAGATTACGAAAGCCACGGCTTTATGCCCTCCGGCGGCTGGCTGCTGCCCCCTGCATTTGCCAAGAATCCCAGAGATTTCAACGGCTACCGCCATTTCTGCGGCGTGGTCAACGATGACCCGGACTGGGAGCTGACGGCTATGGACCGGATGACAAAGAATGCGGTTATGTTTAAGAACCAGGGCAGCGTGATCTTCTGGTCCCTGGGCAATGAATCCGGCTGGGGTCAGCATCAGGAAACCGCAGCCCGGTGGATCAAGGAATATGACCCCACAAGACTGACCCATTATGAAGGTATGTACCCCAGTGACGGACGGGTTCCGGACTACTCCGATTTGGATACGGTCAGCCGTATGTACCCCAGCATCCCCTGGATCGAAGATAAGTACGATCCCCCCACGGACAGAGAACCCACCCAGGACACCAACCGCAATTACGATATCCACTCTGAGACCTTCTACCGCCAGGCGATGCAGAAGATCCCCTTCATTATGTGCGAATACATCCACGCAATGGGCAACAGCGCCGGTGACGCAGAGGATTATTTCCAGCTGATGGAGAAGCATAAACGCTTTGCCGGTGGCTTTGTGTGGGAGTGGTGTGACCATGCCAAGTACGCAGGACAGGACCGCAACGGAAAGCCGATGTACCAGTACGGCGGCGACTCCGGCGAATTCCCCACTGATGGAAATTTCTGTATGGACGGAATGAATTTCCCTGACAGACGGCCCCACAGCAGCCTCATCGAGTATAAGAATGTGATCCGCCCTGTCCGTGCCCGTTGGGAACAGGTCAATCGGGTGATTGCCCTTAAGAATATGCTCAATGTGCTGGATATCAAGGACGAACTGGACATCCGCTATGAGCTGACCAGAAACGGCGAAGTGATTGCCCAGGGAGATTTGGAAGTTCCCAGCTGCGCTCCCTGGACGGAAAGTTTGGTAAAAATTGATCTGCCGATCCCTGATCAGGGTGTGTGCTACCTGCGGCTGATCTACTTGAATAAGAATGAAAATCCTGCTGTACCTGCCGGTTTCCAGCTGGGCTTCGATCAGCTGAAGGTGGATACCGCCAAGCCGGTAAGCAACCCTTGGTATCTGGGTGCACAGGGCAAGCGGCCTCTGGATGTCCACGAAACTGAGAAGGTGGTGGTGATCAGCGGCTGTTCCGACAAGGGTGAGTTTGAATATACCTTCGATAAGAAGCTGGGCACTTTCAAATATTTGAAGGTAAGGGAAAAGCAGCTCTTGGACAAGCCTATGGAGATCAACATCAGCCGTGCTCCCACGGACAACGACCGTGCCAAGGCTTTTGGAGAGGAGACCTATCTGAACTGGAAACGAGCCGGATACTTCCGGGCGAAGCCCCGGGTGTACGAATGCGCTGTGCAGCAGGAAGGGGACAGTGTCACCGTCCGTGCAAGCTTCGGCATGGCTGCTGTCTATCGTAAAAACCTGCTGGTGGGCGATGGAAAGTGGACCGTAACGCCTAACGGCGCCATTACCTTTGACTGCGATGTGAAGCGGGATCTGGACTTTGTGGATATGCCCAGGTTCGGTCTGCGCCTGTTCGTCAAGAAGGAAATGCAGGATGTGACCTACTTTGGCTACGGTCCCACCGAGAGCTATATAGACAAGCACCACGGCTGTTATATGGGCCTGTTTAAGACCAATGCTGAGGAACTCTTCGAGGATTATGTCCGTCCTCAGGAAAACGGCAGCCACTACAATGTGCGCTACCTCAATGTGGGCAAGCAGCTTGGTCTGCAGGTGATCCCCGGGGGTGACCAGTTCAGCTTTAACGTATCCAACTACACCCAGGAGTGTCTGGAAAATACGGCTCACAATTATGAACTGATCCCCGACAGAAGCACGGTGATCTGCGTTGACTACCGGCAGGCGGGCATCGGTTCTCATAGCTGCGGGCCTGTTTTGCCGGACGAGTACCGGATCTTGGAAGAAACCTTCAATTTCACTGTAACGCTGCTCCCCAGAGCATAAGATAACTGCCTCCGGTTTGACCGGAGGCAGTTTTGCTGTATATGATTTTAAATTCCGGTTTATCGGCCGGGATGCCCCGGCAGGCAATGCGTGCACAGTACGGTAATAAACGATATATTTACGCTCGGTATCGTCACATCTTCAATTTTCGGTTTATGGAGCAACCCCTGTAGGGGCGGCCATTGGCCGTCCGCATGATTTGTGAAACAAATCATAATCGCCGCAAGGCGATAAATGATTATTTCCTTCGGAAATTCCAATAATTTGCGTGCAAATTATTGGACGGACGAGCGATGCTCGCCCCTACAAGCTCATCGATAAACTGGAATCTATACTTTTATTACTGAGCCGGTGGTGATGGCATTCAGCTGTGTTCCCATAATGGGCTTCATAAAATCATATGCGGCAGTGCCGGTGCAGTGACCGGTATAGTAGACGGTGGGGTGCTGCAGCAGTTCCTGTGCCGAATCCGTCAGCCGCCGGGCATCTGTTTGGGGGGTAAGCTTCATAAAATGAAAGCCTCCGATGAGCACATCCGGACGGAAATGGGCGGCAATATTCAAGATCCCTCTGTGGGAACAGCCGCTGAAGCAGAAACGCTTTCCGTCTTCCTCAATGATGAGATACTGCTCGTGGCGAAAGTCCTCGGGGTGAAGTCCTCCGCTTTCCAGAAGCGTCAGTCCGGCAGGATCGATGGGATGGGGAAGAGGAATGCTGCCGCTTTCCAGCGTGATCCCCGGTGCGATTTGGGTCGTATTTTCTGCAAAAACGAAACGGGGGATATCCAAAAGACGCTCGTCCAAACCGATATATTTTTCGCTGCCGTTGTAGTGGGGCATAAAAGCATTCCGGCTTACATACACAGGAGCGGTTTTATTGATCTCCAAAAACCGTTTCAATCCGCCGCCGTGGTCGTAATGTCCGTGGGAGAGGACAGCGAAATCTACCTTGGCAAGGTTTATGCCCAGTTTTTTCGCATTATCGGCAAAGGCATCTGTCTGTCCGGCATCAAAAAGAATACGGTGGTCATTTGTTTCAATGTACAGGCTCAGACCGTGTTCACAGCACAGGTCCTCCCGGCAGGTGGTGTTTTCTATCAGTGTCACGATGCGCATAGATTCGCCTCCTTTTTTTCTATTATAAATTCCTCCCGGCAGAAAATCAATAACCCGTCAAATTCCGATTTATCGAGCTGTCAAAGCCTCCCTTGTGTAAAGGGAGGTGGCCGAGCGCAAGCGAGGTCGGAGGGATTGTTAGGAACTGTATAATCACGAAAAATGTGCGTGATTGCTGGGTTTCCTAACAACCCCTCAGTCAAAAATCAAAGATTTTTGACAGCTCCCCTTACACAGGGGAGCCTTTGGCGGGCTAACGCCACTGCTCGATAAACTGGAATTTAAAAGCGGAGTGGTTGACCACGCCGCTTTTTATATAGGTTTAGATACCTGCCAGCTTCAGCAGCTCGGGAAC
>JAFSFK010000192.1 GCA_017435245.1 Oscillospiraceae bacterium
CATCGACGGTCTTGACCGCTGCTGTGTGTTCAGCGTCGGCTCTGACGGCACCGACGGTCCCACGGATGCCGCAGGGGGCTACGTGGACAGCAGTACCGCCGCCAAGCTCAGAGCAAAGGGCTTTGATATTTCTGAAGTTCTGAAAAACAACGATGCCTACCACGCCTTACAGGCAGTGGACGGTCTCATCGTCACCGGTCCTACCGGTACCAATGTCAACGATGTGGCCGTTGCCCTTTTAGACGGATAATGAATACCGCCGCAGACTCCCCGGTCTGCGGCGGCTCTTATTCTCTTCAAATTTCGATTTATCGAGTTGTTTAAAAATGTATTGCAGGGCGGGGTTATGACCCCGCCCTACATTGTCTGCTCGATAAATCGGAATTGATATGCTAAAATGCCCGGTTTCCCGGGCATTTTTCAGGCGTTATTCTCGTGGGTGCCGTAAAACTCAGACAGCATCATCAGCATACGGCCATTGTTGCTGGCATTGGGCTGCCAGGGCATATAGTAGGGGTCGTTGTCCACAAAGCGCTCTGTAAAATAATAGGCATCGCTCATACCGTAGGCAAGCTCGGCCTTGATGACCGCCTCAGCCTTATCCCGTTTTCCCTGGGCCATCCAGGTCTG
Source organism: Oscillospiraceae bacterium (assembly GCA_017435245.1). GTDB lineage: Bacteria > Bacillota > Clostridia > Oscillospirales > Oscillospiraceae > Faecousia. The sequence continues at coordinate 631 of JAFSFK010000192.1, forward strand.
GAACCAACGCAGATCGCAGGTACCCAGATACCAGGTATGACCGGCAGCAGAATCCGTTTCCTTCAGAGGGCGCAGCCGTCCATCGCACATCAGGCCGGTCAGACCCCGCTGCATACACCTGCGGTTGCGGAAGTAATTCTCCACCATTTCCGCCTCCCGGCTGTTGGGATCCATAACCCCGGCCTGCAGCAGCATCGCAGGACCATCTCCCTGATATGCGCCCATAGGCGGATCGGTCTGGGGAATACCCAGCCGGTTGGGAAGCAGCAGCTCCTCGGGGTCGGTGTTCTTGGCAACCTCTGCCGCCAGGATCTTTTTCATTGTGGCAAGATAATCTTCGTATTCGGCACGAACCTCCCCGGCGTGGGGATCATTGTGCTTTTCAAAAGCCGCTGCCAGGTCCCGCAGCGCCATTACGCTGTGCCCGTCGGACATACACCAGCTCTGGAATTCCCCGGGCCAGTCAGTGCCCTTCATCGCCGGGAAAATACCGGTATACAGGCAGCCCTGCCGGGCACTCTTTTTCCGCTGCCGCCGGATCCAGTCAAAGGCCAGCCAGGCAGCATTCTTATAGCGCAGGTAGTCCTCTGTCCCCCACCGGAGCATATGGTTGGCACAGGCCCGCAGGGCACCTGCGGTGGTAGAACCCCACTTGGTGGCAAGGGTCACTTCCCCCGCATCCTCACCGGTCTTCGCCTGGCACTTGTCAAAGAAGAAATCATAGGCGGTACGGGTGTAGTCCCGGAAGTCACCGAGCTGCTCCAGAGGGATCAGCCAATCCATTGCCTCCACCGACCAGAAGAACCGGTTCATACCGCCCTGCCGGGGTGCCACAAAACCCTCATCGGGATAGGTGGTGAACATCTGCAGCAGCTGGCTGATGAAATTGCGGACCATAGGCTCGTGCTCGGCAGTGCCGGGGATCTTCTGCAGCCGGGCGATCTGGCTCAGCCAGAATTTCTCCGCTTTTTTCTTTTCTGCGTCATAGCCTTCCAGCGCTTCCTTGTGATCAAAGGGATAAAAACGCAGGATGATGGACTTCTCCTGCCCGGGTGCAAGGGTAAATGCCGCTCTCAGCAGATGGCGCTGATGCCAGACACAGCCCTTTTCTGCCCCCTGCCAGGAGAGGGTAAAGCCGTCGGAAGCTTCAATATCGATGTTGTATTCCTGGTTGTCGGTGAGGGTCGTTTCCCCATCCCAGCTCCAGGTAGGCTGCAAAAATCCCCAGTTGGCCACATTGCCATCGTAGGTGATATAACCGTCGGCGCCGGTGCCGGTGAGGTAGTCCTCACGGCCGGAGCGCAGCAGCAGACCCAGAACATCGGAAACCGGCTCATTCCCTTCGTTGGCAACGGTGATGCGGATAAAGGTGCTGGGGTAAACAGTGCCGGTATTGCAGAAATTCTCCATATGCAGCGCATACTTCTGCTGCACATTCAGCATTCCGTGGACCGGAACGCCATCGTCCCGGGTACCCATTTTGGTATCCTTGAAGTCAACGCTTTCCAGCTCCTGGCCAACCAGCACACAGATACCTGCACTGTAGCATCTGGGATCGTGGAGCATTTCGGCGTATTTTGTGCCGAATTTGCTCATAACCACCTTGAAATCCGGCCACTGGGTACAGAAATATCCGGAAAAGGGCGGATGCAGATACCGCTTGGAAGTGGCAACTCTTTGCCAGCTTGCTTTATTACTCATAAATCAGTCCACCATTCTGGTCTTGCAGATCTCGCTGAAGTAGTAGCGGCTCTTCTTCCAGACACGCTCTCCGGTCTCGTGGTTGACCCAAGTCAGGCCGAAACGGATGCGGTAGCCGTCCAGCTCCTCGTAGGAGTCAGCATCGTTCCAGTAGTAATAGCCCTTCAGGTTGATGCCCATACGCAGGGCACGGGCACACATACGCAGATGCTCACGGATGTAGGTAATACGTTCGGGATCGTCGCACTCTTTTTCCTTATCGTAGACATTGGGCAGAGCACAGCCGTTCTCTGTGATGTAGATGGGGATGTTGTGGTAGCGCTGGGACACATACTGCAGCACATCCAGAAGTCCGGGAGGATAAGGGGTAAACTGCTGCCCCGGCGCAGAGTAGAAGCTGGAAACATAGTTGCTGAGCAGCCGGTTGTTAGGGTTATACTGGGTGCGGCTGGCAGAGTAGTAGTTGATGCCGATGAAATCCATAGGCACAAAGTACTTATCCAGCTGCTCCTGATAACCTTCGGGCATAGCTGCCTTGATCTCAGGGCATTCCCGGAACAGCCGCTGGGGATAATGTCCCTCCAGCATTGCCTCGGTCCACCAGCCGAAGCGCCACTCCATCTGCCGCTCCACAGCACCCAGATCCTCCTCATTCAGGTGGACAGGGGTGATGGGGGTGATGCAGTTGACAGCGCCGATCTTACCGCCCTGGTTCAGGGACTTGTAAAGCCGTACCGCACGGAAGTGGGCGATCAGACAATTCTGGGCAGCTACCAGACTGTTTTCAAAATCCGTCTGGAACGGAGGGAATGTGCCGGCACCGTAGCCACGGGCAACAGCGATATCACACTCGTTGAAGGTGGACCACAGCTTCACCCGGTCGCCGAAGGATTCAAAGCAGACCTTGGCAAAAGCCTCGTACCAATCGGGGAACTCCGGATTGGCATAGCCGCCCTTTTCCATCAGGCACTGGGGCAGATCCCAGTGGAGGATATCCACAAAGGGCGTGATATTGTTCTCCAGCAGCTTGTTGATGACCTTGTTATAGAACTCGATGCCCTTGGGGTTCACCTCACCCACACCGGTGGGAATGACCCGGGGCCAGGCAATGGAGAAGCGGTAGGTGTTCTGGCCGGTCTTGGCCATATCCTCGATGTACTCCTCGTAGTGATCATAAAAGAAGCAGCCACGATCCGGCACTTCGGAAGTGTAGGGCTTGCCCTCCCGCTTGGTAATGGGACCGCCGGGCAGCTGCTCCGGCACGAAGCCGGCATACTTTTCGGCGTAGTAGTCCATCACACTGGGACTCTTGCCGTCCCGGTCCCAGGCACCCTCGCACTGAAAAGCAGCGTTGGAGGTACCGATCAAAAAATCTTCGCCAAGTTTAAATCCAAACATAACACGCTCTCCTTTAATCTACCATCTTTGTTTTACAGATCTCACTGAAATAATGGCGGCTCTTTTTCCAGCGCCGCTCACCGGTGCTGCTATCCACCCAAGTCAGACCGAAACGCAGGCGGTAGCCATCCAGCTCCTCGTAGGAATCGGCATCGTTCCAGTAGTAGTATCCCTTCAGGTTGCATCCGGCACGAAGCGCACGGGCGCACATCCGCAGATGCTCCCGGAGGTAGGTGATCCGCTCCGGATCGTCGCATTCTTTCTCCGGGTCATTGATGTTTTCAAGGGCACAGCCGTTCTCAGTGATATACACCGGGATATTATGGTAGCGGTCCTTGATATACAGCAGCACATCCAGAAGTCCGGGAGGATAAGGCGCAAACTGCTGACCGGGGCTGGAATAGAAGTTTTCCACATAAGTGGAAAGCATCGGTCTGTCCGGGTCGTACTGGGTACGGTTACAGATATAATAATTGACCCCCAGGAAGTCCATGGGGATAAACCACCGATCCAGATCCTCCTGATAGTTGACCGGCATATTATCCCGGACGTAGGCACATTCCCGGATCAGCCGCTGAGGGTATCTGCCCTCCAGCATAGGCTCTGTCCACCAACCGAACCGGCGCTCCGTCTGACGGGCAGCGGCATCGATATCCTCCTGGCACATCCGGGCGGGCGTGATGGAGGTGAAGCAGTTGACAGCGCCGATCTTGCCCCCAAGGTTCATGGATTTATACAGCCGTACCGCCCGGAAATGGGCGATGAGCACGTGATGACCTGCCAGCTGACCTTCCCGGTTTCCTTCCCGGAAGGGCGGGAACCGGTTGGTGCCGTAGCCGCTGGTGACGGCAATATCCGACTCATTAAAGGTGGACCACAGCTTTACCCGGTCACCAAATGCCTCGAAGCAGACCTTGGCATAGGCTTCAAACCACTGGGGAAACTCCGGGTTCAAAAAGCCGCCCTTTTCCATCAGGCACTGGGGAAGATCCCAGTGGTACAGGTCCACAAAGGGAGTAATATTGCATTCCAGGCACTTATTGATGACCTTGTTGTAAAACTCGATGCCCTTGGGATTGACCTCACCCACACCGGCAGGAATGATCCGGCACCAGGAAAGACTGAAGCGGTAGGTATTCTGACCGGTCTTTTTCATATCCTCGATGTAGGCTTCATAATGATCGTAAAAGAAGCAGCCACGGTCCGGCAGATCCTCAGAGTAAGGCTTCATCCGCCGGGTAATATCCACCGTTCCGGGAACATAGCCAGCAGCATATTTTCCGGCAAATTCCCGGGCGTAATGCTCCATAATGTTCTCGCTCTTGCCATCCCGATCCCAGGCGCCCTCACTTTGGAAGGCAGAGTTGCCGGTACCGATCAGGAAATCCTTGCCAAGCTTGAATCCAAACATTTCTATCTCCTTATTTTGTCAGCTTTTCCAGCATATCCGCAAAAAGCACATCCCGGTTGATATAGTACACATACTGCATCTTGTGCTCCAGGGGTGTGTAATCGTACGTATGGTCATACTCCGGCAGGATGACATTCTCCAGCCGCTGCATCATAAACTTTTCCTCGTCGTTGCACAGCCAGGCAACCGCCGTCACATCCCACAAAGGCTTGCTCCAGGCCTTGCCGGGGGCCAACGCTTCGCAGTGAGCGATGGCGTTGGAGGCAAGATAGTCGCTCAGAGGATTCTTGCCCAGCATCCAGTGCTCCAGCTCGTACCGGGTGGTGGCAAACTGGCTCACCACACCACGGCAGGGCAGCTGCACCATAGGTACACCGCTTGAAAATACCACACGGCCGGAAGCCACATCCTGCCGCAGATTGAATTCGAAATTATCCCCGTAGTGCCGTGCGTGACCGCCCAGCCACACCAGCACGATCCGCTCCTTGATGGCAGGCTCCATCAGCAGTGCGGAGGCCACATTGGTCACAGCACCGATGGCCACCACATACAAAGGCTTTTCCGGGGTATAGGTCATAGCCAGCTCCACGATCTTCCCTGCTGCCTGGGACTTAACGGGAGTACGCTCATCAGGCAGGAAATCCTCACTGCCACGCCACACAGGAGGCTTCTCCTGTCCGGGCAGTGCCAGCTCCAGGACCTTCAGGATCTCCTGATAGCTTTTATCCATACCTTCAGCAGGGGTCTGGACCTTCTTGTTCAAAAAAGGTGCTGCACTGATGGCCACCAAATTCACCCGCTCCGGGCTGCGCAGCAGGTAAGCCAGCGCAAACTGGTCATCGATCTCGTTGAAGCAGTCGGTATCCAGCACCACGTCCACCCGGGTGGTGGGGACCTTCAGTTTTTCCAGAAAGCAGTCACGATTCATAATTCTTCTCCTTTATATCCTAAGGAATATTCTTAAAAATTATATCAGCAGATAACCTTACTGGCAATGGAAATTCCTCAAAAACAATGTATTTTTTATCGTTTCCGCAAACATTCCGCTCCACCGTGCGCAATATCCGCAGTCATCCGCAAATTCCGGTTTATGGAGCTGTTGGAGGGAACTCGTAGGGGCGGATGCCCACATCCGCCCGAAAGTTTTTTCGTCCTCGAAGGACGCAAAAACTTAACACATTGGTGCATTTAGAATAAAATCGGTCCATCGAGGCCCGATTTTATTTCGGGCCGATGTAGGCATCGACCCCTACAATGTTAAAGCTAACTGCTCGATAAATGGGACTTTGTTTTTTACGAGCACCGAAAAAGCTGCCCTCCTTGCGGAAGGCAGCTTTCCTTTTTCATCCGCAGGTAAGATAACCTCACTGCCCTGCCCTATCCGCAGGGACTGCCGCAGCCGGGGCTTTCGCCCTTATGTTTCGTTATCCTCCCAGACGATGTCTTAAGAATTCTTGACTTTTTTCTTATTCTTGCGCACCACCGCAATGGCGATGACCGCAAGGATCACGGCGACCGCAAATACGCCGCCAAAGGCGATCAGCACAATCGTCTTTGCCTTGTCATCGCTAACCTCAGGTGCGGCAATGCCATCGGAAGGCTCTGTGGCTTCCCCCTCCACCCTGGTCACGGGATCCGGGGTGTTCAGAGAAGTCTCACCCTTGGTAATGGTGTAGACATCGCCCTCACGGACATAGTGGTAAGCACCGATGACCGTGTCGGTGATGCCGCCGTCGGGCTGATAGACCTTGATCTCGGCATGATCGCCCAGGCCGTCGCCGTGGATATTCACAAAGGCGTCATTGACCAGCATCATATCCCCGTTGAGGTTGCCGCTGATGATCACATCTCCCTTGAACTGGTTAACGCTGGGAATGTAGGATTCGCCGTCGTGACCTGCATTGTCCAGCACCACTGCAGCACTGCCTTCTTTATTGGCAGAATCGGAGATCTTGACATTGGTCAGATATACACCGCCGTTGGCGTAGACCGCACCGGCATTTACCAGCGCAGAGTTGCTCCGCATTTGCGTATCGGAAATATCTGCCATACCCTTGGTGCCCACATAGAGGGCACCGCCTTCCTTGGCAGAGTTCTTGTTGATCGCACAGTTTCTCATGGTGATGGATGTGTCGGATTCCACAAAGACACCGCCGCCGTTACCCACAGCGGTATTGGCTTCCACAACGGTATCCTCCACCACCGCATTGCCCATAATGTACACCAGGATGCCCGCACCGTTGGCAGAAGCGGTGTTGCCGGTGAAGGTGCATCCGGTAATGGTGCCGTTACAGCGATAACCGATCTGCATACCGCCGGCCTTACCGATGGCATAGTTGCCGCTGACGGTAACATTTTCCATCTCGTACTTGGTTTGCTGGGCCAGGTAGATACCTGCACCGCCGGAATTACCGCCCTTATCGCCGGTGATCCGGTTGCCGGTAACGGAGCAATTCTTCATAACCAGCTCGGTTTCGGCGTAGATACCGCCGCCGCTGACATCCGAAATATTGTCACGGATCACACCGCCCAGGATCTCCACCTTACAACGGCTGGAGCGAATACCGCCGCCGCTGAGGCTTGCGTAGTTCTCAGCAACCACACCGCCGTTCATCTGCAGGGTCGCATCGGACTGGATCAGAATGCCGCCGGCGTGACCTTCGGTGTTCTTATTGCCGGTGATGGAACCGTCATTGAGGATCATCTGCGCCTTCGTACGCAGCACGACACCGGCACCGTTACCGTCAATGAGTTCATTTTCGGAGATGATACCGCTGTTCATCGTGACCTTGGTGGCGCTGACATACAGGCCTGCGCCCTCAAACTGGGCAATGTTCTTGGTGATGGTGACGCCATCGATGATGGAGTCGTTGCCGGCAAGATACACACCTGCGCCACGGTAAGCCTTATTTCCGGAGATAGTGCCACCGTACAGCTTTACAGTAGCGTTGGAGTAGGCACCGATGCCGCCGCTGGTCTGGTGCGCCTCATTGTTGGTAATGGAGCCGCCGTACATCGTCAGGTTGCCCTTACCCTGGGCAATGATGCCGCCGCCATGGCCGCTGCCGGACTTCTGTGTCAGTGCCTTGTTGCCGGTGATGGAACCGCCCCGGAGATTAAAGTAGCCACGCTGGCCACGAACCAGAACGCCTGCAGCACTGACAGAGGTAGTGTTACCGGAAATAGTACCGCCGTACATATTCACCACGCCGTCGCTGTACTGCACAACGCCGTTTTCATCCTTCCAGGAAGCCTCGGTGATGTACATACCGCCGCCTTCCTTGCCGGCGTGGTTGCCGGAGATGGAGCCACCGTAAATATTGGCAATATCGCAGATGTACAGACCGCCGCCGGTCTTCTTGGAGGTGTTGCCGTTTATGCTTCCGCTTCTGAGGTTAAAGGTACCATCACGGGAGACAAAGACACCGCCGCCGTTGCCCTCTGTTGCGTTATTGCGGTCGATACGGCCGCCGGTCATATTCACGTAGCCCTTGGACTGGATGACCATACCGCCGCCGTTTCTGCCCTTGTTGCCGGTGATCTCACCGGATACGAACTCCACCTTGCTCTCTTTACCGACGGTCATACCGCCGGCAGCCGTCAAGCCTTGGTTATTGGTGATCTTCACGCCGTCCACAAGAGCGGTTGCGTTGCCGCAGTAGACACCGCCGGCCTCGCCCTTGGCAGTATTGCCGGTGATCTTACCGCCCAGCAGCTTGATCTGGGCATCCACGGCATAAACACCTGCGCCGTTGCTGTCGGCCGTGTTGTTGGAGATCTCGCCGCCGTACATTTCGAACTTGGCGTTCTTAAAGGCAACCACACCGCCGCCGGAGCCTTCCGTCTTGTTGCCGGTGATCTTGCCGCTGTACAGGCGGAAGATGGTTCCTTCCTCTGCCGCATAGATACCGCTGGCACCTGCACTGGCATTGGTATTACCGCCGGTGAGCATACCGGAAATATAGTTGCCCTTGGAATCGGTATGGGCCGTGCAGTCACACAGGTTCAGTGCCACACCGCCGCTGAGGCGGTAAATACGCTGTCCCTCCCCTGTCTGCCTGACGGTATAGCCGTTCAGGCACAGGGTGATCTCCTCCTGAACGCTCACTGCCACCATAGACTTCAGCTCCACATCCCCGATCAAATAGTAATGACCGGCAGTGCTGGGCAGGCTGGAAGTATCCGTCCAGGCAGTCCAGACCACATTTTCGTGGCCGCACTCGTCCTTTTCGTGGGGGGCGTGGATCGTCTTGGGATCCTGGATCATATACAGTCCGTCCTCCAGCACCTGCATGGTGTGGGTGACGTTCTCGTCATAAGTAAAGTATGCCAGCTCATCGGCTGCAACGCCCTTGCCCAGCAGCTGCTTGCCGCTTGCATAGAGGCTTTCCAGATCGGTGACAAATCCGATCCTGCAGCCATCCTCCAGGCCATCGGTCACAAAGGGATTACCCAGCACAATGACCAGATTGCTTGTCTTCTTTTCCACGGTATTTCCGGTGATCTTAGCCGCACCGTTGATGGTCAGCGTACCCTCGGAGCCAAAGTCCACACCGCCGCCACGATGAGAAGCGGTATTTCCGGTGATGGCTGCGCCGTCGATGGTCAGATCGCCGGCAACGCAGAACACACCGCCGCCGGAGCGGGAGCTGTTTCCGGTAACCACTGTGCCCTTACCCAGGGTCAGGCTGCCGCCGCTCTGATAGACACCGCCGCCATTGGCGGTAACTGCGGTATTATTGGAAATTTCAAAATTCTCCGTATAGACATCGCCGCCCATAACCGCAAGGCCGCCGACGCCATTGGCTTTGTTTCCGGAGATCTTACCGCCCAGGAGCTTCACTGTACCACCGTCCACACGCAGACCGCCAACAGAGGAGCTGTCGCCAGCATCGTTGCCGGAGATCTCGCCGCCGGTCATAGTAAAGGTACCGCCGCCGATGCGCATACCTGCGCCGTCTCTGCCGTAGGACCGGTTGTTCTTGATAACGCCGCCGCTGAGTGTAAAGACGGGATCGTTGGTACCGGAGATATACAGGCCTCGGACCTGATTGCCGGTGATCTCACCGCCGGTCATTACGGCAGTACCGCCGATCTGATGGATGGTACCGGAATCCAGAGAATGAGAGATATTGCCGGTAAACACCACGCCATTTTCAATGGTCACATTACCGCCGGTGATCAGCATACCGGGAGCCTTGAATGCGGTGTTGCCGCTGATCTCACCGCCGGAGATGGTCACTTCGCCGTCGGCGATCCGGATACCAGCTGCCGTGCCTTCTTCACCGGCATCGTTTCCGATGATCTTACCGCCGGTCATATGGAATCGACCGGCCTGGACACGAACGCCTACGCCCTCAGTCTTGGTAAAGGTGTTATGGCTGATCTCGCCGCCGGAGAGATTGAAGGTACCGTTCTGCACCAACACCGTGCGGGCATTGTTGCCGGTGATCTTACCGCCGGACATATTCAGTTCGCCACCACGGATGGTGATGACGCCCTCGGGATTGGTACAACCGCGGATCACACCGTCAATGATATTGACAATGCCGTGATCCTCCATACGGATCGCCATACCGGTACTTTCGTTGGTAACACCGGTACCGTCAATGATGCCGGCATAGAGCGTAAACGCAGGTGCCGCATCCGTTTCCGCATCCTTGTAAAGGCCAACAACGCCGCCCTTAGAGGAGCCGGGGATAAGCTTACCGGAAATATAGTTGCCGCTGTTGTCAGTATGTGCGGTACAGTCGCAGATGTTCAGCTTTGCACCGTTGGAGAGTCGGTAAACACGGTTATTTGCGGTAACAGTAAAGCCGTTAAGGCAAACAGTAATCTCCTCTGCAGTGGTCACACCCACCATAGATGCCACATCCACATCACAGGTCAGATACCAGTGGCCGGAGGTTGCAGGCATAGTAGTGGCATCCCCCCACGCCTTCCAGGTCACACTTTCGTGACCGCATGCATCCACCTCGTGAGGCTCGTGGGCAGAGTTGGGATCCTGGATCAGATACAGGCCATTGTCCTGTACCTTCAGGGAATGGTTGATCTTTGTGTCGTAGGAAACAAAGGAGAGCAGATCATCCTGCACAGCATTGGTTGCCAGCAAAAGCTTGCCGGTTTCAAACAAAGTGGTCAGGTCCGCAGTGAAGCTCACACCTGCGCCCTGGTTGAAGGTGCTCAGTGCAACACTCTGTCCGGCAGGCAGATAGATATTGTTGGTCTTGCCTTTGACGGTGTTGTTTTTGATCACCGCGTTGCCGCCAACAGTTACATTACCCTTGATGATATACAAACCGCCGCCGTTCGCCACAGCGCTGTTTGCGGTGATGCTGCCGCCGGTAACATTCAAAGTACCGCCGTTGGAGAGCACTGCACCCCATTTTCCAATGGTGTTGCCGGTTATCTCGCCGCCTGTAATATTCAAAGTACCGCCGTCTATGCGGACAGCGCCGTTATTGGTTACGGTGTTGCCGGTAATGCTCACTCCGGACAGGGTCACATTACCGCCTGCCACCAGCACTGCAGCGCCGTTGGTCGCTGTATTGCCGCTGATGATACCGCCGCTCAGTGTAGCATTACCTCCGCCTACACGGATGCCGGCACCGGAGGACTTTCCGGAATTATTTCCGCTGATCTCACCACCGGTCATAGTAAAGATACCGCTATTGACGCGGACAGCCGCACCGTCAAAGGCTGCAAATTCGTGATTTGCCACCTTGCCGGTACCGGAGAGGTTCACGGTACCGCCGTCGATCAAAATACCACGGGAGGTGTTGCCGCTGATCTCACCGGCAGAGAGGTTGAAGGTACCGCCCTTGACGGTAACCGCTGCGCCGGTGTTGGCGCTGTGGGAAATGCCGGTGATCTCACCGCCGGTCATATTCACCGTACCGCCGGTAATGTAAATACCGATGGCGCTGCCGCCGGAGATGACCGTACCGGAAAGGCTGACGCTGCCGGAAGCAATGCTCAGCACACCGGTATCCTTGCCGGTAACGGTGTTATTAGCAATGGTACCGCCGGAAAGATTCACAGTTCCCTTGGGAATATGGATCACCGCACCGGCAGAGGTATTGCTGCGGATCACGCCGCCCAGCATATTAAATACAGCGTTGGTATACAGCGCACCGCCGTTGCCTGTAATGGTATTGCCGGAGATCTCGCCACCGAACATATTGAAAGTGGCATCCGTCTGGTTGACGATGGTACCGGCACCATTGGTGGTATTTCCGGTAATGATACCGTCATAGAAATTGATCACAGTGCCTTCGTGCTCCGCAAACAGAGCGCCGCCGGTAGCGGCATTGCCGCCGGTGATCTTACTTGCCACATAGTTGCCATCGGCATCAGTGTGGGCAGTACAATCACAGATGGTCAGCTTTGCGCCGCCGCTGAGGCGGTAGATCCGGGCTGCACCGGTCTGGATGATGTCATAGCCGTTCAGACACAGAACGATGTCCTGGGCAGTAGACACTCCCACCGCAGCTGTCAAGTACACGTCGCTGGTCAAATAGTAATGACCGGTGGTGGTGGGCAGGGTGGCTGTACCCTTCCAGTCCGTCACATTTTCGTGACCGGGCTTGTAGTCACCGCCATTGTGGCCACGGCCTGTGATGGTGACCTTCCCGTCTGCCATCGTCATTTCGTGACCCATATCACTGGTGAAGAACTGATTGGCATCGGCCTGAGCCGTAACCGCAGAGATCGCCAAATTGGTAGCTGCCGCCTGACCGTCCCGGGTGGAGATGCCGATGCAGGCACCCTCGCTCAAAGGCACTTCGGTGCTGATCGCCACCGTACGTCCGCCGTTGACGAGATTCAGGTTCTGCAGGATCTTGCCCACATAGTTGTCGGCAATGACCGTCTTGCCACCCACGGTCACAAGGCTTGCGCCGCTGGTGGTCTGGTTATCCACACCGCCGCCACGGTTATTGGCCCGGTTGCCGGTGATGGTCACATTCTGCAAAAGAACACTCTTGGCATTTTGGAGGAAAATACCGCCGCCGTGGTTTGCGGTATTATTCGTAATGGTACCGCCTGTAATATTGATGACGGTGCCGTTATCGTTATCATTGTTTCTGGTGCTGATGGCACCGCCGGTGGTTCTGGAGGTGTTGCCGGTGAGGGTGCCGCCAGCCATATTCAGTGTACCCTTGTAGACGTAAACAGCACCGCCTCGCTGGGCCGTACAGTTACGGATCACGCCGCTGTTGATATTTACCACACCGCCGGAGGTAATGATGACTGCACCACCGCCGGAGGAAGCGGTATTGTTAACATTGGTACCGTCGATGATCACATCGTTCATCGTAAAGGTGCCTGCGCCGTACATACCAACGGCACCGCCCTCGGAGATGCCGGGGATCAGCTTACCGGTGACATGATCGTCACCATCGGTATGGGCAGTGCAGTCACACACTGTGACACTGCCTCCGGCGATCCGGAAGATCCGGCGGACATTGCCGGTAGTGGGGGCAGAGATATTCTTGCCGTTGAGGCAAATGACGATATCCACATTGGAAGAAACGGCAATGGGCGCACTCAGCGCAAGAACGCTGTCCACATCCAGATAATAGTGGCCGGACACATCGGTCTTAATATCGGAAGCCTGGGTAACGGGAGTCCAGGTGATATTTTCATCGCCGTGGCCGCACTTGGTATAACCCTCCCGGGTATTATGAGAAGATTCCGCCTCCACAACAGGAGCGGTCTCAGTGACCGTTTCCGGAACTGTAGGCTCTTCGGCAGCCACAGGCTCTGTCTGCACTTCCTGTGTTTCCTCAGCAGCAGGCTCAGAAGCCTCCGGCAGTGTTTCCAAGGCTGCAGGCACAGTCTCCTGCAGGATCTCTTCAGGAGCAGTCTCCCCCTCTGCCACAACACCCAAGGGCATCATAGACAAGAGCATCGCCACGCACAGCAGCATCGCCAGAAAACGTTTTTTCATACCAAATATCCTCCAGACCGGCAGATTTCAAAATCGTAACAATTTGTAACAAAAAACACAATATATGCGGCACAAACCCCTTTATCGACCACAAAATATACGGGCGCAATATAGTTAAATTATAACAGTGCCATTTGTGGTTGTCAACAAACCACATTTCCTTTTTCTTCTCTATTATTGTGTCTTTTTTCTCATTTTCTCCGCAACCGGCAAAAGGCGCAATCCACAGGCGTTGACAACCATTTCAAAAAGTATTACTATTACAATAACGATGTTTCCGGGAGACTGATTATGTATTTTATCGATTTCAATTGTGCCATCGGCGAGCCGATGCGCTCTGAGCGGTACAGCACCGCCGAGGGCCTGCTTCAGTGGCTGGACAAATATCAGATCGATTGCGCTCTGGCATATCACAGCGAGGCTATGCGGGAGCCGGAAATGGGAAATGCACTCATGGCGCAGGCCGCTGCCGCCTCCGGTGGACGGCTGAAAACCTGTTTCGTCCTGAACCCCAGTCTGGAAAGCCTTGGGATCCCCGGTGAGGGTACACCTTTGGAGCGGCTGAAAAAGCACCGCCCCAGCGCTGTGCGGATCTTCCCCGGAGAGCAGCTGTACCCCTTTGACACCTTTTACGCCGAGGAGATCCTTACGCTCTGCCAGCAGCTGCGCCTGCCTCTGATCGTGGATTGTCCCTATGACAACGTCTTTCTGACCCAGCTGCCTCAGGTCTGCCGGGCTTATCCCGATGTACCGATCATCCTGCTGCGGTTCCTGTACAACCGCAGCAGGCAGTATATGCCCATCCTTAGGAAGCTTCCCAATGTCTATCTGGATATGAGCACCCACATCGACGTGGGCGGAATGGAAGAGGTGGTGCGGCGGTTCGGAAGCGAGCATCTGCTGTTCGGCAGCGGATTGCCTGTCTATGAACCCTCCGGTGCCCTGGGACTTCTTCTGTATGCCCAGATCAGCGATGCTGACCGGGAGAATATCGCATCCGGTAACTTCCTGCGTTTGGAAGGAGGCATCCGCTATGACGATTAAAGAAAAAGCCCTGAAAGGTCTGCCTCTGGACATTCCCATCATCGACGCCCACACCCACACCGGTCCCAAATACCGCCGTGGTTGGCACCAGAATCCGGATTACGCCAATGTCGCCGGCCAGCTGAAGCTGTACGACCTGCTGGGCATCGATTGCTGCGTCACCGCTCCCCATCCTCTGTGTGACGCAATGTCGGTTTTGACCAACGAGACCGCCGCCCGGGAAGCAGAACTGTTCCCAGGCCGGGTTTACGGCTATATTTACATCGCTCCCAGCAACGGTATGGACATCTGCCGGGAGAATCTTCGCAGATACAGCAAGAATCCGGCCTTCGTAGGCATCAAGTTCCTCAGCGGTTATCAGGGACAGTGCGATGACCCGGTATACCGTTACGCCGCTGACTTTGCCAACGAAGCACGCTGTCCCCTGCTGCTGCACACCTGGGCAGATAACCCCTCCACCAAATCTATGGCAAAGCTGGCCCAAGAGCATCCCGACCTGAGTTTACTTATTGCCCATCAGGGCGGCGGCAAGGCAGCCGACACGCTCCGCACCGCCCCTTATATGAAGGACATCCCCAATATTTATCTGGAGCTGTGCGGCTCTCTGCACAACACCCTGAGCTTTTCGGATATCGCCGGGCTGGTGGGCGTGGACAGAATGATCTTCGGCACCGATGCCATTGATCTGGATCCCCGGTTCGATTTCGGTCGGCTGGCCATTTCTGACCTGCCCGACGATGCCAAGAAAATGATCTTTGCCGAAAACTACCTGCGCCTGCTGGAGCACTCCCAGCTTGGCAAGATCCAATTATAATCATTTCAGCCGGAGGTCCCCCTCCGGCTGTTTTTCAAATTCCGGTTTGTCGAACTGTTCAGTAATCTATCGTCATACCTCGTAGGGGCGCATCTGCGTATGCGCCCTTGAGATACCGTTTTTTGGGGCGGATACATAGATCCGCCCCTACGGATTCTAACGAACTTCTCATCAATAAACCGGAACTTCTCTCTATCAATTTACATTGTTTTTCTGTAAATATCCATTGTCAAATTCCTTCACATTTGCTATAAATTGGTTATAAGTCAAAATATGCACTCAGAAAGGAAATCCGCTATGGCAGTTCAATTTACCGGACGAGAATCCGTCCCCGCTGTGGTTAAGGAAATGACCCTTGAGGAGAAGATCCTTTTCTGCAATGGTGGTTCCCATTTCGGCAGCTACCCCATTCCCCGTCTGGGAATTCCCAAAGCACTGTTTACCGACGCTTACTGCGGTGTCAACCTGCGCCATCACCTGTGTGACGTGTGGTCCACCCGGGAAGTGACTCCCAAGAACCCCAGTCCCACCTTCGGATCTCTTTCCCAGCTGACCTTTATTATGAACCACCTGGAGGATCCCGAGATCCTTACGGATGAGGAGCGGGAAATGCAGGAAAATTTCCTGCAGTGGCTGAAGGATAACTGCGTCCCCAGCGGTGAGATGCCCAGCTGCTTCCCTGTGAATGCGCTGCTGGCCTCCTCCTGGGATCAGAATGTGATCTACAACTGTGCCTGCCAGGTAGGCCGTGAAGCTTCCGCTTTCGGTGTCAGTATGCTGCTGGGTACTCCCTGTATCGACATTCAGCGTGACCCCAAGGCAGGCCGTGGCTTTGAGTGCTACTCTGAGGATCCCTACCTCACCGGCGAGCTGGCTTACCTGTACCCTGTGGGCGTACAAGAGCAGGGCGTCATCGCCGATATGAAGCACTTTGCCATCAACAACCAGGAGACCAACCGCAAGACCGTCAGTGTCATTGCCAGTGAGC
The DNA here is from genome assembly GCA_017435245.1 of Oscillospiraceae bacterium. Lineage (GTDB taxonomy): Bacteria > Bacillota > Clostridia > Oscillospirales > Oscillospiraceae > Faecousia. The sequence continues at coordinate 16,937 of JAFSFK010000192.1, forward strand.
GTGTCATCCGGGAGATCTATCTGGAGGCCTTCCGCAAGGTGGTTCAGAAGGGCAAGGTCAGAAATGTTATGACCTCCTACAACTACATCAACGGCGTTGCTGCTGCGGAAGACCCCTGGCTGGTAACGGATATCCTCCGTGGCGAATGGGGCTTTGACGGCTTCCTGGTCACTGACTGGGGCGGTGCATATAACCGTCCTGCGGTCATCAAGGCCGGCACCGACCTGATCATGCCCCATATGAAGCTGACTCCTGTCCGCCTGAAGGAAGCGCTGGAAAGCGGTTTCCTCACCGAGGAGCATCTGGAAAAGGCAGCTACCAATATTTTGAATGTTATGGCGGATATGCCCTGTATGAAGGGCCGCCGCTTCACCGATATTGATGGGGAAGCCGGCCGCAAGGCTGCTTACGAAGCCGCAGCCGGCGGTATGGTACTGCTGAAGAACGAAAATGCTCTGCCTCTGGCAGAAAGCAGCTTTGTCAGCTTCTACGGCGATCGCTGCAAGCGCTTTATCGAAAGTGGCATCGGCAGCGGCCGTGTCCATACCACCAAGACCTCCTCTATGACGGAGCGGTCTGCATCCATCATCGGTGAGGATCACATTCTGTACAATAGTGTAAACGCCAAAACCTCCGCTGTGGTAGTCACCGTCACCGCCCACGGACAGGAAGGCTCCGACCGGGAGAGCATTGAACTGGATGCCGATCAGAAGTCCCTGCTTCAGAAGGCCATCGCCGACGCTAAAAGCGTCAGCGCCAAGGTGATCCTGGTGCTGAACATCGCAGGACCTGTGGAGCTGATGGACTTCATCGACGATGTGGATGCGGTTCTGTGCGTCTACTTCCCCGGTATGGAAGGCGGTAATGCTGCTGCTGATATCCTCTTCGGCCGCCGCAATCCCAGCGGCAAGCTGGCCCAGACCTTCCCCAAGTACTACCGGGACTGCGCCTCCTTCGGCAACTTCCCCGGCGAGAATCACAAGGTCTACTTCGGCGAGGGTATTTACGTGGGTTACCGCTGGTTCGATATCCGCCGCACCGAGCCTCTGTTCCCCTTCGGTCACGGCCTTAGCTACACCACCTTCCAGCTCAGCGATCTGCGCCTGAGCAAAAACACCCTGGATCTGGATAACGACGATACCATTACTGTCACCGTCAAGGTCACCAACACAGGTAGCCGTGCAGGTGCGGAAGTGGTACAGATGTATCTGAAGGATCCCACCTCCACCCAGCCTAAGGAGGATAAGGCGCTGAAGGGCTTTGCCAAGGTTTACTTGGAGCCGGGCGAGAGTAAGGATGTGACAATGGAAATTGATAAGGAGCGCCTCAGCTCCTTCGACGAGGAGCTCCACGCCTGGGTCTGCGAGCCGGGTCTGTTCCAGGTGCTGGTGGGCAATTCCTCCCGGAACATCACTCTCACCGCCGAGTTCCGGGGCAAGGGCTTTAACCCCTACGGCTACGGCGAAAAGACCTACTACGCCGTTCTGGCTAAAGACCCCAGAGCCGTGGATGTGATCATCGGAATGCTGCCTGAGGGCGTGCTGACCAAAAACGATATCGCCCGTCAGACCGAGTATATCGATGCCGTGTTCACCATGCGGGATGCCTTCAAGCTGCACATCCGTCCCAAGCTGACAAACTTGGACGATGAAGCCGCTGAGGCACTGCTGCAGAGCATCTGCAAGGAGCTAGGCAAGATCGACATCACCGACTTCCACCAGAAATACTCCGAATCCGAGATCTTCTAAAACAGCAAAGCGGTCATCCAACCGGATGACCGCTTTTATTATTGTTCTTAAAATCCCATATCGTCCCGGACGGATTTCATAATCCGCAGCATAGGCTGAGGGAAAGAAGAATTTGCATCGTGCTCAATGGTGCACAGCACCATACAACACCCCAGATGGATGCCCAGTCTGCGGTGCAGGCTGCACTGACCGCCGGAAAGGAACAAAAACGGAATTCCCAGTTCCTCCTTCAGAAGATTGGTGATCCGCAGATTTTCCAGCTGCTGTTCCATAGTATCGGCGCCGGTGACGATCTTCACCACATCCGCACCTCTGCGTTTTTGCTCCAGTGCCACCTCCAGCACCTTTTCCGCAGGGGTAAAGGTGAAAATATGGGAGGACATCAACACCTCAGCGCCCTGGGCGTGGAGCTTGTCGATCAGCTCCATTTGCTTGCGGATGGCTTCGGGGTCATCCGTCAGCTGCATAGGATGCTTGCAGTAATGATCGCCGGGCACATCGCAAAGGGTTGCGCCGTACTTCGCCCAGGTCAGCAGACCTTCCGCCAGCACTTCATCCGGGGTATCGCCGTTATTGCGTCCCCGGTAATTGGTCACATAGCAGGGTCTGTCCCGCATCTCCCGAATCAGCTGTTCATATACTTCCGGATTCTGATACTCCGGCTTCAGCCACTCTGCCTGCAAACAGAATGCCTCCGCACCGTCACACAGGGCATTGCGGATCCGTCCGATGGCAAGGTCGGGCGTTTCGCATATTAACATCGCCGTCAGCAGCGGTTTTGGGTGGTTCAAAAATGTAGGATTCATAGATTTCGCCTCCTATTTCCCTTCATTATAAGCGCATGTGCAAGCGTCCACAACAGCAAAATTGATTATAATTCCGCCTTTTTTAATTATAGACTGAAGCACAACATCCGCCGCCCAAATTCCCGCATATTTAACGGCGGCAGCAAGCCACCGCCCTACAGTGGCGTATGGAATTCGGCTCGACAAACCGGGATTTGTCTCTTTCTTTCGGATATACAAAAGAAACCCCACAGGCTTTCACCTGTGGGGTTTTGAGCATAGTGTAACGAGGGAAAATTAATAGAACTTTCTCTTGTTCTTACGGGCAGCTTCAGACTTCTGCTTACGCTTCAGGCTGGGGCTGACATACTGCTCGCGCTGCTTAACTTCAGCGATCACGCCCTCCTTGGCACAGCTACGCTTGAAACGACGCAGAGCGCTCTCCAGAGATTCGTTCTCCTTAACGCGAATTTCAGACATTGTTTTCCCTCCCTCCGATGGCATCCGGCTAGTTCCAGGATGCGTTCAGGGCCATATCGGCTTGAATATTATATGCTTTCCTTTGGCAATTGTCAAGAACTTTTGACAGTTTTTTATAAATATCTTACTTTACGATCAGATTGACCAGCTTGTTCTTGACCACGATGGTCTTAATAATATTGCCACCGTTCTTCTCCAGGAACCGGGCGATCTTCTCATCAGCCAGAACATTGGCGATCACGGTATCGTTGTCCAGGTCGGCATCCATTACCACAGTACCACGCATCTTGCCGTTGACCTGCACAGCCATAGTCACTTCTGCATCCTTGCACTTAGCCTCATCATAGGTGGGCCAAGACTCGTATGCGATGGTATTATCGTGGCCCATCACCTGCCAGATCTCCTCACCCACGTGGGGAATGATGCAGGAGATCATCTTGATGAAGCCTTCAGCATACTCTCTGGGGCAAGAACCGTTCTTGTAGACCTCGTTGACGAAGACCATCATCTGGGCGATGGCAGTGTTGAAGCCCAGCACCTCAAAGTCATTTGTGACCTTCTTGACGGTCTGATGGTAAACCTTGGTCAGCTTGCCGTCGTCGGTGTCGGTGATATTTGCACTTTCCGTAAAGAAGTTCCAGACACGGTTGATGAACTTCTTGGCACCGGCAACACCGGTGGTGGACCAGGGCTTGGAAACCTCCAGGGGGCCCATGAACATTTCGTACAGACGCAGGGTGTCGGCGCCGTAC
>JAFSFK010000193.1 GCA_017435245.1 Oscillospiraceae bacterium
AAGTTGAAAATTGAAAATTGTGGTATTTTCCTCTGGAAAATAATTTAAATAGTGGCCGAAGGCCACACAATCATTTTCCATTATCCATTTTCCATTTTCAATTATTATCGAGCGTCAGCTCGATAAATTGGAATTTGAAGAGGTGAATGATATGAAAACGCAGAAATTATATTATGAGGACTGCCATCTGAGGGAGTTTTCCGCCACGGTGACCGGGTGCGTCCAAACGCAGGAAGGATATCTTGTGACCCTGGATGCTACGGCCTTTTATCCCGAAGGGGGCGGACAGGCCTGCGATCTGGGAAAACTGGGAAATGCCAATGTTCTGGATGTCCGGGAAGATGGAGAAGAGGTCCTCCACTTGTGTGACGGGCCTCTGGAAGTGGGACAACAGGTGTGTGGCTGTATTGACTGGGGCCGCCGGTTCGACCAGATGCAGCAGCATAGCGGCGAGCACATCCTCTCGGGACTGATCCATAAAACCTTCGGCTATCACAATGTGGGATTCCACGTGGGAAAAGAGGCTATGGAGGTGGACTTTGACGGCCCCATCTCTTGGGAGGAGCTGTGCCGGCTGGAGCAGCTGGCAAATGAGGCGGTATGGCGGAATCTACCGGTGCAGTGGAATTATCCTGCTCCGGAGGAGCTGGAGAAGATCCCCTACCGCAGCAAAAAAGAACTTCCCTGGCCGGTGCGGATCGTCACTGTGCCGGGATACGATACCTGTGCCTGCTGCGGTGTCCACGTGGCGCAAACCGGCGAGATCGGGATTATAAAAGTTCTCTCATGCGTAAAATTCCACCAGGGGGTACGTATCGAAATGCTTTGCGGCAAGCGGGCGTTTGATTATCTATCTGCTGTGTATGAGCAAAACCGACAGGTGTCCCAGCTGTTTTCGGCCAAGCGGCTGGAAACAGGTGCGGCGGCAAAACAGATGTCCGAGCAGCTGACAGCAGAAAAATACCGGTCCGCCGGTTTGGAAAAACAGCTGTTCCGGGGAATTGCGGAAAGTTATGTAAACCAAGGAGATGTGCTGCATTTTGAGCAGACGCTGTCTGCTGCTGCTGTGCGGGAGCTGGCGGACGCCATTGCTGAGTTTTGTGATGGTGTAGCGGCGGTTTTCTCCGGCAGTGATGAGAGCGGCTACAGCGTATGTATGATCTGCAAGAACGGCGACGTCCGGGAGCTGGGTAAGGCGATGAACGAAAAGCTGAACGGCCGTGGCGGTGGAAAGCCCGGTTCTTTCCAGGGAAGTGTGAAGGCCACCCGAAAGCAGATCGAAGAATTTTTCAATAACAGATAAATTCCGATTTATCGAGCTGTCAAAGTCTCCCCTGTGTAAGGGGAGGTGGCCGAGCGTAAGCGAGGTCGGAGGGGTTGTTAGGATAAGTGTAATCACGAAAAATGTGCGTGATTGCTAGATTTTCCAGCAACCCCTCAGTCAAAAATCACAGATTTTTGACAGCTCCCCTTACACAGGGGAGCCTTTGGGTGCGGTGCATAACAGCTCGCTAAACCGGAATTTGGCGTGAATGTCAATAATAATAGGCATAAAATCCCTTATTTTTACAAATTCGATACTTTACAACAAGTTTTCAGTATAGTATAATATACCCGTATGGGGTCAGCGGACCCTGTGAAAAGTCTAGTATGCTGCCGCAGTGCAGCAATAAAAAATGGAGGAATATACCATGTCTGTAAAAGTTGCTATTAACGGTTTTGGCCGTATCGGCCGTCTGGCTTTCCGTCAGATGTTCGGTGCTGAGGGCTTCGA
>JAFSFK010000194.1 GCA_017435245.1 Oscillospiraceae bacterium
AATTGAAAATGGAAAATGGATAATGGAAAATGATTGTGTGGCCTTCGGCCACTATTTAAATTATTTTCCAGAGGAAAATACCACAATTTTCAATTTTCAACTTTCAATTTTCAATTCGCTCGGCAGAGCGATAAACCGGAACTTGTTCTATTTTATCACAGCCTTATTCTTATTGCAACGAACAGAAGATAATGTCGAGCATTTTGGGAAATATTTGCACCGGTTTCGTGTTTTTTCTGTACTTAGTCAAAGTAAAATGAATAGCACAACGTAGCCTGACCAAGGAGGACAAGCAATGCAATGCCAAAAATTGAAAACTTATATGGAGACCGGACGAGTGGTTTTCCTGCCTGCCAAGGCTATCCGACCAAACCCGGCACAACCCCGTCAGTTTTTTCGGGAGGAAACACTGGATGAGTTGGCAGAAAGCATCCGCCGGCATGGAATCCTGCAGCCGCTTTCTGTGCGGAGAATCGGAACAGCCTATGAACTCATCGCCGGGGAACGGCGGCTGCGGGCGGGGATTCAGGCAGGCCTTACGGAGCTGCCGTGTATCGTTATGAATATGGATGATAAGGAATCGGGAATGGCTGCCCTGATCGAGAATCTTCAACGGCAGGACCTGCATTTTATTGAGGAAGCACAAGGGATCCAAAAGCTGATGGCGCAATGGTCCATGAGCCAGGAGCAGGCAGCAAGACTCCTGGGAAAAAGTCAGAGCGCCGTTGCCAACAAGCTTCGGCTGCTGCGTCACAGTTCCAATGTGCTGCGTGCTATACGGGAGGGCGAGCTGACAGAACGCCACGCCCGTGCTCTGTTAAAGCTGCCCACCGACCCGCAAAAAATGCAGGCCATTCATAGCATCGTAAAGCTGGGAATGAGCGTTGCCCGGGCAGAAAGCTACATAGATTCCCTCCTGCAAGCCCCAAACGAAAAACCCCGCCGGGCCAATGTTGGCGCATTTCTCAGCAATCTGAACCAATCCCTTGCCAAGATCCAGCTCAGCGGGATCCCCGCCATCTCCGAACGTCGGGAGACCGACAGTCAGATCGTTCTGACCATCACCATTCCCAAAGCATAATCTTATTGCCTGTGCCCGGAGAATATGATATAATTGATCCAAACCAAAATCAAAGGTGAGGATCTTATGAAACTCTTATCCTTTATCATCCCCTCTTATAACTGCCGTCAGTATTTGGACAAATGCATCGGCTCTATGCTCTGTCCGGAAGTTTTGGACAAGCTGGATATCATCATCGTCAATGACGGTTCCACAGACGATACAGCCGCTGTTGCGGAAGCCTACTGTGACCGCTACCCCGAAAGTATCCGGCTCATTAACCAGGAAAACAAAGGCCACGGCGGTGCCCTGAACACCGGCTGCGCCGCTGCAACCGGAAAATACCTGAAGGTCATCGATGCTGATGACTGGGTGGAAACCAAAAATCTGCCTGCATTTTTATCTGCCCTGGAAATCTGCGAAAGTGATGTGGTGCTGACGCACCACTATACCCGCAATGTATCCACCGGCGAAACACGGCATTGGAAAAGCTACCCGGAGACCTTCGGTCATGCGCTTTCCATGTCACAAATCATGGAAAAACCCAATGATTTTTTCCGAAGTCTGACCTTCCACGGAATTACTTACCGCACGGAATTTTACCGCCAGCAAGGCATCGCCCTGTCTGAGCACGTATTTTACGAAGATCAGGAGTATTCCACCATCCCCTGCTGCTGCGCCGGGAGTATCACCTGCCTGGATCTTTTTATTTATAATTACCGTATCGGAGATGTGAATCAAAGTGTTTCCGATGCCAATCAGCTGAAGCGGCTGAGCCATTCGGAAACCGTAATGGACCGCCTGCTCCGGGAATATGAGATCCGGCCTTTATCCCCCGCCGGAAGGGAATTTTTCCAGACCAAAATAAAAGTTTTTGTTCTGGGCTACCTGCTTACCGTCCTTCTGGCAGAAAAGAATAAGGCCGCCGGCCGGCAACGGGCAGCAAAAATGATGGCTCTGCTGGAAGAAAAGCTCCCGCAGGCCTACAGCTTGGCACACAAACAATACAAGGTGTTCCGGCTTTTGAACCGGCTGCGCATTTCCAAAGCAGTCTGGGACCGTCTGATGGAATCCAGGCTGTATCACCGTCTGAAAGGCAACCACGATTTTGAATAACAGCACAGCCCGGTGTCCTCTTCGGCACCGGGCTGCGTTGTTACCTGCAAGTTCCAATTTGTCGTAGTGTCAATGTAGGACAGTTCCTTGGTCCCGCCGCCTGCGGGCATCCCGGTGGATAAATCGAAAATTAGCAGCAAAAAACCTCCCGTTTTCGGGAGGAAAAAGATCTTTTAATAAAAAGTGAAATGACCCTTGACTACTGCTTCCTGTCTGACTCAGAAAACATTTTTGTGTAGTCAAGGGTCATTTCATTTCGCTCTTAGTATCTAACATCATTGGTTAACCTCTCTTTCTGCAGAATTGACGATGCTCTTTTCAGCCCCACTCCATAACACCGAAAAACCCAAATTTCAGTTCATAATTCTCTTAAGCGAGATGTGCTTATGTGTTGGAATCGTTCTTATAAAGTTCATCGTCGGTTTCGGTTCTCAGAAAACCCAGGATCACGCTTCCAGCTTCGCAGCGCCCAGTTTACAAATTTTGGTTGCTTTACTTGCTGATTTGCTTTTGATTTGCGTTTGGCTTTTTGCTTGGGATCGTTATTGCTTACGTTCTTGCTGCTTACGCCTTCTGCATTATCATTTTTTAAGATCCTATTTCTTAGAACCTTGAGGATTTACGTGTACATTGGTATCACCTCTTTGTGTCTATAAGATATCACAACTTTTTGCATTTTGCAATATGTAATATTATATAAATTGCACAAACTTTACTTGTGCAAAACACAGAAATCCTTATATCGAAGACACTCCCCTATTGACAATTTCTCTGCAGCTGTGTTATGCTGAGGGTGACGGCGGCTCATTGGAGCCGCCATTTTTATTTTCAAATTCCATTTATCGAGCGGTTCGTTTTTGTCATGTAGGGCGGGGCCTTGGTCCCGCCCTACATTGGCATATAAGATCCAGCTCGATAAACTGGACGTTAACCGATACCGTACAAAATTCCCCGGGGCAAATGCCCCGGGGAACGGCTTTCAGAATTTACTTTTTCTTTCTTGCGGCATCCACCCAAACGCCTATGGCCATTACCACAACAAAGACGATCAAATACCACACACAACCCATTCCGTGGCTGAATACGGAAGCGATCACCATAAATACGCTGCCGCACAACGCCAGGATGGGCAGTACGAATCTGCGTACCACATTCTGATCCTTCTCCTTGCGCATCCACTGGATAAAAATGGGCAGGTACATCAGATAGATGGTAATGATGGGCAGCTCCGAGGAATCGAACACAAAGGGGCCGGTCCAGGTGCAAGCCAGATTGCTGAAGTAGAAGTAGCAGAACCAAACCGCCACCAGCAGAAGTCCGATGATAGAAGAATTGTTGGGCATATTGGTCTTGCTGTCAACCTCTCCAAACATCTCCGGCTTGGGACCTTCTCCACGGGCCGCCACTGCATACATGCCACGACAGGTTGCCAGCATCAAGCCATTCACCGTGCCAAAACAGGATATGGCGATAAACAGCTTCAGAATATTACCCAGCACGCCGCCGAAGATATTGGTAAAAGCAATGGTGGCACCCTGATCGATCAGTTCCTGGTTGGTAGCGCCGCCGGCCACGCCCACATAGTAGAGAATATACACCACAGCGATGATAATGCCGCCCACGATCAATGCTCTGGGCAGGTTTTTCTTGGAATCCTTGATCTCAGAGTTGATGGAAGTAGCAATGATCCAGCCTTCGTAGGCAAAGGCGGTTGCGCAAACCGCCGCAAACAACGGATTGGCAGACACCTCTGCCACCTGGGCAGTAGTCTGGAAATTCTGGGAAAGCATTCCGTTTACCAGACCGTAGATGACACCTACCACCATCATCAGACCCAGAGGGATCAGCTTGATCACGGTAGTTGTGGTTTGGAATTTACCCGCCAGCTTGGGTGACAGAGCATTGACCGCATAGGCAAAGGCCATATAAAACAGTGTCAGCGCCATACACTCCGGTCCCAGGATACAGCCGCCCTCAGCAGCTGGGATGATCATAGGAAAACCGGGATTGACAGAAACCAAAAACTCCATAGTATACCGGGCAGTGACCCAGCACAGCACGGAAGTCATTGCCGGGAAGTAGATAGTAGCAATGAACCAGCCCATAATATATCCGTACCGGGGACCTACCGTTGCTTCGGCATAGTCCACAATGCCGTTGACCCGTTCATATTTCTGTCCCATAAAGGAGAAGGTCAGCAGGCACACCAGCATAATGGCACCGCCGATGATCCAGGCCAGGATACCCAGCGGCATATCGCCGCCGGTCTTTTGCAGGATCGTCTGCGCCTTAAAGAACACACCGGAACCGATGACGATACCCACCACCATACAAATGGCAGTAAACAGGCCGTATTTGCGTTCGAGTTTATTCGCCATAACATATCCTCATTTCTTATATTTCTTAATTTTATTATTATATCATAAGAAAGCAGAATTTGCAATGTGCGGTTTTTTAATTCCGATCTTGCGCTCCGAATTTCATCCACTAAGTCCAATTTACCGGTGAGATGTTCGTTAGAATCCGTAGGGGCGCATTCCATATGCGCCCGTCAAATTCCAATTTAGCGCTCTGACGAGCGAATTGAAAATTGAAAGTTGAAAGTTGAAAATCGTGGTATTTTCCTTCAGAAAATAATTTAAAACGTCGGCGTAGCCGACACAATCATTTTCAATTTTCCATTTTCCATTTTCAATTATTATCGAGCGTCAGCTCGATAAACCGGAATTTGAAGTACAGAAATTAACAAACTGCCTATTGTGCATCCGGAGCATTTTTGTTATAATATAAGGAAAATGTTTAAAATGGATGTGTATTGCTTTGAAGTATGGTATTTGGAATGTATCGCAGCCGGGGATGGAGGCAGTCAATGCCTTGGTCCGGGGCGGCTATGCGCCGCTGGCTGCAATGGTGCTGGCATCAAGAGGTATGAATGATCCAAAGCAGGCAGATGCATACTTGGATTGCAGCGCCGCACTGATCGACCCCTTCCGGATGACGGATATGGATCTGGCCGCCAAGCGGGTACGTTTGGCAATGGAACGGGGAGAGAAAATTGCCGTTTTCGGTGATTATGATGTGGATGGTATTACCGCCACCTGCCTGCTGACGGACTTTCTGCGCCGCCGGGGCGCACCCTGTGTGCCCTACATCCCCGGACGTCTGGAGGAAGGCTATGGTCTGAACCCCATCGCCATCCATCAGCTGAAGGCGGAAAATGTCAGCCTCATCATCACTGTGGACTGCGGCATCACAGCGCTGGAGGAAGCCCAGCTGTGTAAAAATTTGGGCATTGATCTGGTGATCACCGATCATCACGAGTGCAAGGCCCAGCTGCCGGAGGCAGTGGCTGTGGTGGATCCCCACCGCCGGGATGGGGGATATCCCCACAAGGATCTTTCCGGTGTGGGTGTGGCATTTAAGCTGGCAGCGGCTCTTTGTGGCAACCAGGAGGCAGTCTTAAGCGAATATGCGGATATGGTCTGTTTGGGTACGGTGGCGGATGTAATGCCCCTGCACGGGGAAAACCGGGTGTTTGTATCCAAGGGACTGGAATCCCTGCGCAATACCAAGCGTCCCGGTCTTGTGGCTTTGATGCAGCAAAGCGGCTGTGATGCCGCAACGCTGAACGCTTCCTCTGTGGGATATATGCTGGCGCCCCGGATCAACGCTGCCGGCCGTATGGGTCAAATCGACCTGGCAGTAGAGCTGTTTCTGACCAGTGATCCCGCCCGGGGCGAGGAGCTTGCCAAGGGCCTTTGCGATCTGAACCGTCAGCGCCAGAGTGTGGAGGCAGAGATCTACGACCAGGCTATGCAGATGCTGCCGGAGGATGGGATCCCCGAGGCCATCGTCCTTGCCGACGAGACCTGGCACCAGGGCGTTGTGGGCATCGTTGCCAGCCGCATTGCCGAGGAATACTGCTGCCCCACTTTTTTGATCTGTCTGGACGGGGAACACGGCAAAGCCAGCTCCCGCAGCTACGGCGGCTTTAATCTGTTTTCTTCCCTGTCTCAGCTGTCCGACCTGCTGGAAAGCTATGGTGGGCACGAACTGGCAGCGGGCTTTACCATCAATCGCAGCCAGATCCCGGCTTTTCGTCAGGCAATCTGTGCTCTGGCCCGGGAGTACTATTGCGATGACCGTCCCAGAACCGTGCTGGAGGCGGACTGTGTGATCACCCCGGAGCTGCTGACCTTGCATAACATTGCTTCCCTGAACACCCTGGAACCCTGCGGCAACGGCTGTCCCAAGCCGGTGCTGGTGATGGAAAATCTTCAGGTGGAGCGGATCAGCCAGGTGGGCGGCGGACGGCATATGCGGCTGCGGCTGACCGCAGGACGCTATGGTTTCAATGCCATTTATTTCTCCGCTAACCCGGAGTCTGCCTCTATTTGCCAGGGTGATCTGGTGGATGTGGCATTTGTCCCCCAGATCAATGAATTCCGGGGAGAGCAGACAGTGCAGATGAATATTACGGATATCCGGCCTTCCTGTAAGGCGGAATGCTCGGAAAACACTGCCGGCTACCGGCAGCTGTGCCGGGGTGAGCTGACGGCAGAGCTTGCCGGGCAGCTGCTGCCGGACCGGGCAATGCTGGCAATGGTATGGCGCTATCTGGCAGCCTCCGGCAGTGATACGGTCCGGGAGAGTCCTATGTGCCTATGCCGGAAGATCGTCCGCTGGTCGGGGTTCCCTCTGGAGCTGGGACAGCTGCTGACCTGCCTGGACATTTTTGCCGATGTGGAGCTGATCACCATTCAGCGCCTTCATAAATACATACAGATCCGGCTGACCCAACGCAGTGGGAAGGCAGACCTGACCCAAAGCCGGACGATGCAGCGGTTAATGGCTGCGAAAGAGAGTTGATTTTATGGAAAGTTTTGCTGAACACTATGAAGCGATGAGCCGTACCATACTGGAATGTATGCCCGGTGTGGATATGGAGCTGATCGACCGTGCGGTAGCGTATGCTACGGATAAGCATAAGGATCAGAAGCGTAAGGACGGATCTCCCTACATCATCCATCCCCTGGCGGTGGCAAAGATCGTGGCGGAGATGGGTCTGGATGCGGATGCTATTTTAGGCGCACTGCTCCACGACTGCATTGAGGATACCGATGCCTCCCACGACGATATCGAAAAGAAATTCGGTGCATCCGTTGCCGAGCTGGTGGAGGGCGTTACCAAGCTGACCCGTGCCAATTTCTCCTCTTCTGAGGAGCAGCAGATGGAGAATCTGCGCAAAATGTTCATGGCTATGTCCAAGGACATCCGGGTGGTGCTTATTAAAATCGCTGACCGGCTGCACAATATGCGCACTATGCAGTACCAGAGTCCTGCCAAGCAGATCATCAAGTGCCGGGAGACTATGGATATTTACGCTCCTCTTGCTCACCGCCTTGGTATGCAGAAGATCAAGTGGGAGCTGGAGGATATTGCCCTGCGCTACCTGGATCCGGATGGCTACGAGGGCATTATGACCTATCTGAATGCCCACAAGGAGCAGGACGAGGCATTTATGCGCACCATCCAGGATAAGATCACCGGACGTTTGCTGGATATGGGCATCCACGCTTCTACTTACGGACGTATCAAGCACGTCTACTCCATTTACCGGAAAATGCAGGCACAGGATAAGACCATCGGTGAGGTATACGATATTTATGCCTTCCGTGTGATCGTGGATTCCATTCCTGATTGCTATAATGTGCTGGGTCACATCCACGACCTTTTTAATCTGGTGCCGGGACGGTTTAAAGACTATATCTCCACCCCCAAGCCCAATATGTATCAGAGCTTGCACACCACCGTCATCGGCTCTCAGGGTATTCCCTTTGAGGTGCAGATCCGTACCTGGCAGATGCACGAAACTGCCGAATACGGTATCGCTGCCCACTGGAAGTATAAGCAGGGCACCGGTGACGGCTCGGAAAAGGACTTTGAGTGGGTCCGCCGTCTGCTGGAGAGCCAGCAGGATACGGATGCGGAAGATTATGTAAACTCCCTCAAGATCGATATGTTTGACGACGAGGTCTTTGTCTTTACGCCCAAGGGCAAGATCGTTAGTTTGCCCGCCGGTTCCACACCTATTGATTTTGCATACGCCATCCACTCCGGTGTGGGTAATTCTCTGACAGGTGCCAAGGTCAATAACCGCATCTGCAACATTGATACCCCCCTGGAAAACGGCGATATCGTGGAGATCATCACCGCCAAGAATGCCAAGGGTCCCAGCCGTGACTGGCTGAACATCTGTAAGTCTAACCAGGCCCGAACCAAGATCAAGCAGTGGTTCAAGAAAGAGCGCCGGGATGAGAATGTGGCCTACGGCCGCAGTTCCTTCGAAGCAGAGATGCGCCGGGTAGGCCTGCCTCTGAGCATTACCATCGACCCTGAGGTCAGCCCGCAGCTGCTGAAAAAGCTGGCCTTCGGTTCTTGGGAGGATATGTACGCCGCCATCGGCTACGGCGGTCTGACGGCGCTGAAGGCGGTGGGCCGGATCCGGGACGATATCAACCGTGCTATGAAGGTCCAGGCATCGGAAAAGGCCCAGCTGAATCCTCTGCGCACCACACCGGAGAGTGAGATGCTGAAGCGTAACCGCCACGCCATCAACGGTGTCATCGTGGAAGATATCGATTCTTGTATGATCAAGTTTGCCAAGTGCTGTACGCCCGTTCCCGGGGATAACATCGTTGGCTTTATCACCAAGGGCTTTGGTGTCAGTGTCCACCGGATGGACTGCCCCAATGCTGCCAACCGTAATGAGCCTGTCCAGGCTGCCCGGTGGGTGCGGGTGCGCTGGGCGCACGCTGACGATCAGCCCTTTGAGACCACCCTGGAACTGGATTGCCTGACCCGTGACGGTCTGCTTCTGGATCTGGCTACCGCTATGACCACCGCAAGATGCAGAGTCCGGGAGCTGTACGGCAAGGATCTGCCCGGCGGTCACAGTGTGTTTACTGTCCGGTTTGAGGTAAAGAATGTGGAGGAGCTGGAATCCATCCGCACCAAGCTTTTGAACATCCGGGATGTCATCGGCTCCCGTAGAGGACAAAACTAAAGAGTGAAGAGTTTAGAGTGAAAAGTGGAGATATCTTCACGCTTCAGACACAGTTTCTTGTTTTTAGTGAGGTTTCATTATGCGTGCAGTTTTGACAAGAGTAAAGTCCGCTTCCGTTACCATTGACGGAGAAGTGGTGGGCAAGATCGGTCAGGGCTTTCTGATCCTTTTGGGTGTTGGCCCGGAGGATACGCAGAAGGAGTGCCGCTATCTTGCGGAGAAGGCATTGAGCCTGCGGGTCTTCGAGGATGAAAACGGCAAGATGAATCTGGGCCTATCTGATGTGGGCGGCCAGGTGCTGGTGGTAAGCCAGTTTACCCTGTACGGCAATTGCCGCAAGGGCCGCCGCCCCAGTTTTACCGATGCTGCCCCGCCGGAGCTGGGCAATGAACTGTACGAAGCCTTTTTGGAGGAATGTGCCGCCCTGGGCTATCCGCCCCAGCACGGCCGGTTTGGCGCAGATATGAAGGTGGAGTCCGTCAACGACGGGCCTGTGACTTTGTGGCTGGACACCCAGCAGCTGATGGAAGAACCCCGGAGGTAACCTATGCCTATGATCCACACCCTGCCCCTGGGGGATTATCAAACCAACTGCTATGTGGTTTACGCCCCGGGCAGTAGCACCTGCGCTGTCATCGACCCGGGCTATTTCCCGGAAAAAGTCCTTGCTTTCCTGCAAAGCAAGGAGCTTTCCCTGGATGCCATTTTGCTGACCCACGGACATTTTGACCACGTGGGAGCGGTGGAAGCGCTGGTGAAAGCCACCGGCTGCAGCCTTTGGATGCACCAGCGGGACTATACCCAGTTCAAAAATTCTCAGAACGACTTCCTTTACCCCATTCACGATTGCGATTTCTGTGATGTGAACCTCTGCGAGGAGGATGAGATCATCCACGCAGGCGGTTTGACCTTTACGGTTATGGAGACGCCCGGCCACACCTGGGGTTCGGTTTGCTATCTGTGCGAGAATGCGCTTTTTTCCGGCGACACATTGTTCGCCGGTTCTTGCGGACGCACTGACCTGCCCGGCGG
>JAFSFK010000195.1 GCA_017435245.1 Oscillospiraceae bacterium
TCTGCTCTCTCTTCTTTTTTGTCGCCGGGGGGACTCGAATAATCTAAATGCAACAGTCCGGTGGACTGTTGCTTGCCGCCGGCTGGACGGCGGCAACACATCCATTTTGCTCCTGCGGAGCAAAATGCAAACGAGTCCCTCCGGCGTACATTTGCGAAGCAAATCCCGTCAGCATACGCCGCCCATGGGGCGGCAACAATCCCTCAGTCAAAAAACAAAGATTTTTGCCAGCTCCCTTTACAAGGGAGCCTTTTCCTTTCACCATAGGCATCGCTCCCATCACTCCTCCGGCGTACCCTCTCCTTACTTAATCATCAATATAATTCTTTGTAATAGAAATCTGTATTCAAGTATGATATAATTAAATTAGATACTGATGAACACCCGTTCTCCAATGCTCGGAAAGGATGTGATACAATGGAGAGAATCAGAAGTTTGAATCACTATCAAAAAGGCATTCTAGTATTTATGACCGCTATCATAATACTATTTGCCGTAATTTATCCTGTGACCATCTCCAGAGTTGGCTATTGCTACCATGACGCAATTCTTATTCCAACAGAAGCCAACGGGAATACTGTGTATTCGGGTAAAATCAAAGGAATACAAACTCAGTTTATAGTGTCTAATGATAATACTGTAGTATTTAATTATGGGGATAAAACCTATGGACCTTATACAGTAAAAGAAGATGTTACCGCCATTCCGAAGGGCAATGAAATGAGCGGAAGTATGACCGGAGTTGAAGTGCGTGAAGGCAATGATATTCTGTTCCGTGGCGGTGTAATGGATGTCGGGGATTTTTATTGGCTTTATAGCGAAGATGGAACTTCGGATAATATGATCGGTATCACTTATATGACCAGCGACGGAATTGAAAGAGATGAAAACGGTAATCCTATTGATAAAATGAAGCCTTCTGTTTCAACCATCTACGAACTGGTCAATGGCCCCGAATTGACACACAAAGGTGAAGGTTTTGCTTGGTTTGGTGCTGTATTTATCTGCATCATTAATGCAATATCCATTCTATTTGCAAATGAGCTGTTTCGCTGGAATCTTGCCTTTCAGATTCGTAATGCAGAATATGCAGAGCCCTCAGATTGGGAGATTACAGGAAGGCATATTGGATGGACCGTTGTGGCAATTTTAGCGTTCGTGCTCTTTATCGTAGGACTGCAGTAACAATGATCCCATTTTATCTCGCCAACAAGCTAAATAACATACCCCAAGGAGCATCATCGTTCCTTGGGGTATATTTTCCGCCTATACGTTATATTGGGAGTGCTGGATTACAAGATCCAGTTCACAGTTCTATTGCAGTTTTCTTTTACTTACGCAGTGCCTTTCTCAGCACCGGCACCACCAGCAGTGCCACTGCGCCGCCAATGAGTGCGGTGACCAGCTGGGGCCAGCTGAAGGTTGCGGGCAGCGCCTGAAGCATAGGCGGCTTCAGCGTTCCGGCCGCCAGCAAAGCTTCCGACAGCACACCGCAGATCAGTCCCACTACGATGGCATACAGCGCAGCAAACTTGGCTGCTGCCGCCACTGCCCAGCCGACGATCTGCCGCACAATGCGCTTTCTGGCCTTGCCGCAGATAAAGTACAGCACGAGCACATACACGCTGTTGCCCACCATAATGGCAGGAACAGTGAGGATCTGCGGCGCAATGCCCAGCAGATAAGCCAGCACCGGAGAGATCAGCGCCACCGTGATGCCACTGGACAGTCCGGCAACCAAGACCGTAACTGCCAGCACAGCATTGACAAAGGAGCCTGTGACCAGCTGCCCAAATCCCTTGGTCAGTGCCTGTAGGGTCACCAGCAGCGCCAGCATAATGGCCGTTTCAGTTATCCAGCGAATTTTCTTGTTCATAAGCATCTCCTCAACTTTCTTCCGCAATTATATCCGATTTGAGCACCAATTACAAGCCAAGAAGTCCTGAAGGTTTTCCCATTTCTTACAATATTGATATTCCCTCTTGTTTTTTTCAGACCTTAGGGTTATAATAGGGCAAGAATCGCAAATAGGAGGTCGTATTATGGCTGTTAAAATCGAAAAGAATACCATCATCGGTGATGTGCTGGACATCGCTCCTCAGGCTGCTCCCCTGTTCTTTGCAATCGGTATGCACTGCCTGGGCTGCCCCTCTTCCCGTGGCGAGACCGTGGAGGAAGCCTGCAGGGTCCACGGCGTGGACTGCGAGCCCTTCCTGGCACAGCTGAACCACTTCCTGGAGGCTTACGAAGCTGATCAGGCTCAGAAGAACGGTTAATTCCAAACACCAGTAGGGGCGGATCAACATCCGCCCCTGCATTTTCTATGGAGGCACATATGCGTATTCCCCTTTCCAAACGGCTGCTGGCCTGCTGCAATTATATATCCCCCGGTGACCGGGTGGCAGACATCGGCTGCGACCACGGCTATTTGGGCATCCATCTGCTGACCCAGGGCATCGCATCTTCTGTGATCGCCGCAGACGTGAACGAAGGTCCGCTGCAAAGCGCTATGCGCAATGCGGCAAAATTCGGTGTTCGGGATAAAATGGCCTTTTACCTTTCCGACGGTGTCCGGAATATTCCCCGGGAGTTTGATGTGATGGTCTGTGCCGGTATGGGTGCCGATACGATGGTATCCATTCTGGAGGCTGCTCCCTGGCTGAAAAGCAGCAATTACCGGCTGGTTCTGCAGTGCCAGAGCAAGACCCCTATGCTGCGGCAGTACTTATCAGAAAACGGCTGGCGCATTATGGAGGAGTCGGTACTGCGGGACGGCAGATTCCTTTATACCGTTATGGATGCAGAATATCGTCCGGAGCATCCCCGGCTGAGCGTGGGAGAATACTACTTCCCCCCTGCCCTTCTGGAAAATCCCGCAAAAGAACTTCCGGAATACTATCACCGGCTGCTCTTCAGTCTGCGCAGGGCAGTAACCAACCAGAAGGAAAACGCCGATCCCCAGATGGCTGCGGCACTTAAAGAACTGGAAACGCTCACCGATGATCCGGCGCTTGACTTCTTAAAGGAGGAAAACCATGACAACGGTCAATGATATTTTACTTTTTCTTGAAAAGCTGGCTCCTCAGTCCATGAAAATGGATTGGGATAATGTGGGTCTGCTGTGCGGCAGCAAAAGCAAGGAAGTCAAAAAGATTTTGGTGGCGCTGGATCCCTTTGAAAGCGTTTGCAAAGATGCTGCCAAGCTGGGTGCCGACCTGCTGATCACCCATCACCCCCTGATTTTCCAGCCCGTGAAAGCCCTTACCGACGACACCTCCATTGGCAGAGCCATTCAGACCTTGATCCAAGGAGGCATCAGCGCCATCAACGCCCATACCAATCTGGACTGCGCTCCCGGCGGCGTCAACGATGTTCTGGCTCAGGCTGTAGGCCTGCAGGACGTGCAGGTCATCGCTCCCTGCGGACTGGACGAAGAAGGCCGACCCTGGGGGCTGCTGCGTCAAGGCACCACAACGCAGCAGCCGTTGGAGGACTTTCTGAAGCACCTCAAGAACAAGCTGGGCTGCCCGGGACTTAAATATGTGGACGGCGGCAAGCCGGTCTGCAACGTTGCGGTAGGCGGCGGTTCCTGCGGCGGAGAGCTGCGGGATGCGGTAAGCGCCGGATGCGACACTTTTATCACCGCCGATGTAAAGTACAACCAGTTCTGGGACGCAAAAGAGCTGGGTCTAAACCTCATCGACGCCGGTCATTTTCACACAGAAAATCCTGTCTGCAGCCTGCTGGCTGAGAAATTGCAGACCGCTTTCCCGGAAATCACCGTTATTCTTTCGGAAAACCACACAGACTGCGCAAAATTCTTTTTCTAATGTGTTGATTTTTGCCGGTTACTTTGCTAAAATATATTGCAGTTTTTGATAAGAAGGGAAGATCACTATGTCCGGACATTCCAAGTGGCATAACATTCAGAAAACCAAGGGTGCACAGGATGCCAAGCGTGCAGCTGCCTTTACCAAGATCTCCAAGGAGATGATCGTTGCGGTGAAGGAAGGCGGCGGCATTACCGATCCTGCCAACAACTCCCGTCTGGCTACCGTCATCACCAAGGCTAAGGCAGCCAATATGCCCAACGACAACATCAAGCGCATTCTGGAGAAGGCCAGCGGTGCCGGCTCCGGCGATAGCTATGAGACCATCACCTACGAAGGCTACGGCCCCGGCGGTGTTGCCGTGATCGTGGAAACCATGACCGACAACCGCAACCGTACCGCAGGCTCTATGCGGCATCATTTTGATAAGTACGGCGGAAATCTGGGTGCTTCCGGCTGCGTCAGCTGGAGTTTCGACAAGAAGGGCGTCCTGGTCATCGACAACGAAGACGGCGACTACGACGAAGAAGAAGTGATGATGGACGCCATGGACGCAGGTGCCGACGACTTCGAGGCCGAGGGCGACTGCTTCACCATCTACACCCTGCCCGACGATTTCAATGATGTGGTTGCAAACCTCTCTAAGTACACCTTCGCATCTGCCCAGATTGAGATGGTTCCTCAGAACTATCAGAAGCTGGAGAGCGAAGAGCAAATCACTTTGATGGAAAAGCTCATCGACATCATGGAAGATGACGACGACGTGCAGAACGTCTGGCACAACTGGGATCAGGACTAATTCCATAAATTTACCGCACCACAGTTTTGTGGTGCGGTTTTTGTACAGGTCTGTAACTTCCGATTTATCTTTCAGTTATGCACCGCACAAAGGCTTCTCCTTGAGGAGAAGCTGGCAAAAAAAAAATTAATTTTTGTCTGATGAGGTGTGCAGTGAAATGTTACATTTTCACATTTGTTTCCGGCAAACTCGCAACTTTTTACTGTACACCTCA
>JAFSFK010000196.1 GCA_017435245.1 Oscillospiraceae bacterium
CACATAAATTATTGGGATTTCCGAAGGAAATAACCAATTATCACCTACGGTGATATGATTTTGTTTTACAAAATCATCGGCGGCAGCAAGCCGCCGCCCTACACTGGCGTATGGAATTCGGCTCGATAAACCGGAATTTATATCAACATGGGCTGGAGCTGTTTGCCGGATAATGCGGCTTCGATTGCCTGCGGGATCTGCCCATAATCCGCCACGATACTGGTGGGTTTTCCCATGGGGTCATCCTGGCCAAAGGGAACAAAATAATAGTTCTTCCGCCCCAGCAGTTTGCCGATGTTTTCCGCCGCCCCAGCTAAGCCGTCGTTGGTAGAGATCCCCACAAGTACTGGGCCGCCGTTTCTCAGATGGCTTTTTGCAGCCATGGTCACCGGGGTGTCGGCAATGCTGTGAGCAAGCTTTGCCAGAGTGTTTCCCGTACAGGGGGCGATCACCAGAATGTCCAGAAGCTTCTTGGGACCAATGGGTTCTACCTCGGGGAGCGTGTGCAGGACCGGACGGCTGCAAATGCGTTCAGCTTCCTTTATGTGTTCTGCAGCGGTTCCGAATCTGCTGTCCAGGGTATATGCATTTTCAGAAAAAATGGGGATGACCGTATGTTCTTTTGCAAGCGCCTCGATGATTGGAAATATTTTGCTGTAAGTACAAAAGGAACCGCACAGGGCGAAACCGATATTCATAAATTACTCCTTTCCATTTATAAAACGAAGGGCGGTACAGGCAATCAGTTGACCGGAGCTTTCCGGGGCATCTTTGCCTGGCAAGCCTCTGGCCCAGAGCACATCCGGACTGCCCAGACCCAGGTTGGAGGCCAGATCGATCTTAAGTCCATTTCCGGGACTTTGCGGGCAGAGCATATGGGGCACGGTGTTATAGACAAGACGGTATGGAGCGGTGTCTATGCTTTGGGTGTTCAGTGTCCGGTAACCCAAAGCGCAGAGCATTGCCCGGTCGCTTTCCTTCCGTGCTGCCACGGTTACCTGGGCACCGATGCTTTTCAGCAGCTGGGCGAGGCACTTTCCGATCCGCCCCCAGCCGATCACCAAAACCTGTAACCCCTCTAATGTCACAGGAAGCTTATTCATTGCAAGCCGCAGGGCGCAGTGGGCGGTGATGTTGGAGTTACGTGCGGTATATACCGGATCCTTGAGGAAATCGATACAGTGGTATTCCTTCAGCTCGGGACGGCTGAGGTTTCCGCCCATAATGACCACATCTTTGCTTAAGTGGGAAAGCAGGTCCGGAAGATTACCGCCGCCCTTGATGGTTCCGTCCGGCTCAAAGCTGGGGACCGGCAGCAATAGATGGGTAACCTCCGTGCAGGGGTGGGGCAGGAGCGTGCAGCCGGTGTTATGCAGTAATTCGCCGGCGTATTTCAGGGCTGCTGTGTGTCCTGCCAGATGAAATTTGAAGCCTTCCATATATCAATCACCCTTTCACGCCAGAATATGCCGGAGCGTATGCGGTTGTGCTTGATTTTTTGTGGTATATTGATATAATTAATGTAAGAGGTGAAGTATATGAAAAGATTGGGATTCATTCACGATATGATGGATGTGAAGGTTCTGATCCTGTTTGTGACTGCCCGGGCCAGCTATCCGATGAGTGCCCAGGAGATCTATGAGCTGTGTTACCAGGATGAGTGCCTGAGCTATTTTGATGTATGTACTGCTGTCCCCGAGATGGTAACTTCCGGTCACTTAAAGCAGCTGGAAGGGGAGAAGTACCAGATCACCGAAAAGGGTAAGGCGGATGGTGCGCTGACTGAGGATTCCATCGCCTTTACCGTTAAGCAAAGGGCAGAGAATGCTGTCAACCGTTTCAACCGCCAGCTGCGCCGGTCAAGCTTTGTCAAAACCCGGATCATTCCCCGGGATGACGGTGAGTTTTCTGTGATCATGGCGTTGGACGATGAGGTTGGAAATCTGATGACCCTGGAACTGGCTGCCCCCAATCAGCGCCAGGCGGTTCGGCTGGGAAAGCTGTTTGAGAAGAAGGCGGAAAGCATTTATACCTTGACAATGACAGAACTTCTTGAGGGAGAGGATGCATTGGATGACTGATGCCCCTTGCCGAATACAGGAAATCGTGTTATAATGTAATTACACCGGATGACCGGTGAAAAACGAAAGGAGCTGCCGCATATGAAGTTTCAGTTTAGTGAGAAGAAAGTCAAACTGCCCGGCAATGTCCACGCCTACGCTGAGAAAAAAGTAATGAAGCTGGCACGGTATTTTGAGGAGGATGCGCAGGCTCTAATTGTATTTTCTGTGGAGAAGAACCGTAACAATGTAGAGCTTACGGTTCACGGCGCAGGTACTTGGTTCCGTGCTCACGAGAGTACCTCGGATATGTTTGCATCCATCGATGCAGCTGTGGGCACCATTGAGGGCCAGATCCGCAAAAACAAGACCCGTCTTGCCCGCCGTCTGCGGCAGGATGCATTCACCCGTACGGTGGAGGAGACCTCCTTTGCTGCTGAGGAGACTGAAGAGGATCTGAGCATTGTTCGTGTGAAGCAGTTCTATTTCAAGCCTATGACCCGTGAGGAAGCGGTCCTGCAGATGAACCTGCTGGAGCACAGCTTCTTTGCTTTCCGGGATGAAGATAACGGCGGATCCTTCGCAGTTGTCTACCGCAGAAACGATGGCGGCTACGGAATCATCGATGATGCAGGCTGATTCGTCAAAACAACCAAACGGAGGCTGGTTTCCAGCCTCCGTTTTTGCATTGGAATTGTGCAATTTACACTTGACTTTTGGGGAAAGGAATGATAATATATCGAAGCGCTTCCAATCGGGGGTGCAAAGCACAAACTTAAAAAGAAATTTGCAGAAATTTGAAAAAAGTTCTTGACAAAGGTCTTAAGATGTGCTAAATTAAATAGGCTCACCGCTGAGGCGGCAGAGCGACTCTGTACCTTGTAAATTGAATAACGCAAAGACGAACAAACACCTTGACAATAATGGATTGTTTAAGCGTTTTAGAACGAATAACAGCCAACGAAAATTCTTGAGTATATTTGTTAGACAAATTATTCAAAACTTGATTTTAAGTCGAAAGACTTGAGATACAATTTTTTGAGAGTTTGATCCTGGCTCAGGACGAACGCTGGC
>JAFSFK010000197.1 GCA_017435245.1 Oscillospiraceae bacterium
CCACCAAAGGCCCCCTTGTGTAAAGGGGGCTGTCGAAAATCTTTGATTTTCGACTGGGGGATTGTCAAAATCCGTTAGATTACAACCCCTCCGTCTGAAATCACAGATTTCAGACACCTCCCCTTACACAGGGGAGGCTTTAGGTTGTGCGTCTATCAAACAGCTCGATAAACTGGAATTTGATTTCCTTGGCGGTTATGTTGACAAGCTTTTCCAAATAGAGTACAATTAGTGTGCTGAAATCTGAAACCATACCATATATGGAGGTTTTGTATGAAAAATCCGATTTTTAAGGGCATTGGCACGGCAATCGTTACACCCATGAAGGAAAACGGCGATATCGACTATGCGGCGATGGAGCGCCTGGTCCAGCGGCAGCTGGAGGCAAACATCGATGCACTGATCGTCTGCGCCACCACCGGTGAGGCCCCCACGCTGAAGGACGATGAGCATATTGAGACCATCCGCTTTGTGGCGGAATTGGCCAAGGGCAAGACACCCATCATTGCCGGTACCGGCTCCAACTATACCGAGCATGCTTACGATATGAGCATTATGGCCCGGGACGTGGGTGCTGACGGCCTGTTGTGCGTGACGCCCTACTATAATAAGTGTACCCAGCGGGGACTCTACGAAAACTTTACTACCATCGCAAGCGCTACTGAGCTGCCGATGATCGTCTATAATGTTCCCAGCAGGACCGGTGTGAATATCAAACCCGCAACTTACGCCCGACTGGCAGAGAACCCCAAGATCGTGGGTATCAAGGAGGCCAACGGCGATATCAGCTCTGTGGTGGAGACGATGGCGCTGTGTGGGGACAAGATCGATATGTACTCCGGTAACGATGACCAGATCGTGCCCATTATGTCTATGGGCGGCATCGGTTGTATTTCCGTGATCTCCAATCTGCTGCCTGCGGAAACCAAGAAGATCACCGAGCTTTGGTTTGCAGGCGATGTTGCCGGCTCTGCGGCGCTGCAGATGAAGTATAAGCCTCTGATCGATGCATTGTTCAGTGAGGTCAATCCCATTCCCATCAAGGCGGCTCTGGCGGCTGTGGGGCTGTGCAGCGATCACGCCCGTCTGCCTTTGACCCGGATGGAGGAGGGGACATACAGAAATCTGCTGAAATGTATGGAAGAAGTGGGGATCAAGGTATGATCCGTGTAATCGTCAACGGCGCATTGGGCCGGATGGGCAGGATCACCGCAGATAAGATCAAAGCGGCGGAAACGATGGAGCTTGCCGCAGCGGTGGATGCCGCCGGCGGAGAAGGTGTGCTGTCCGGTTTGGAGGAATTCTCCGGAAAAGCAGATCTCATCATCGATTTTTCCCACCATACCGCCGCTCCCCAGTTGATGAAATGGGCAGCGGAAAACAGTGTGGCAGTGGTGATGTGCACCACCGGTCACGATGATGCGGAGCGCAAAGCCATTTTGGACGCCGCCCAAAAGATTCCTGTGTTCTATAGCGCTAATATGTCCCTGGGCGTAGCACTCCTTGCCCAATTGGCCAAAAAGGCCGCAGCGGCCTTCCCCGATGCAGATATCGAGATCGTGGAGACCCACCACAACCGTAAGATCGATGCCCCCAGCGGCACCGCTTTGGCACTGGGTGAGGCCATCCGGTCTGTACGGCCGAATGCGGAATTTAAGCTGGGCCGCAGTGGTATGGACAAGCGCAATCCCGGTGAAATTGGGTTTCATGCCATCCGCCGGGGTAATATTCCCGGCATCCACGAGATCATCATTTCCACGGATAATCAGTCCATCACCCTCAAGCACGAGGTCTACGACCGGGCATTGTTTGCCGACGGGGCACTGTCCGCTGCCGCATTTTTGACAGGAAAAGAGCCCGGCCTGTACGAGATGGCAGATCTTATCCGGTAAAAGGGAGTGTTCTTTTATGATTAAATTGGCCATTGTAGGCTACGGAAATCTGGGCCGTGGCGTAGAGAGCGCCGTACACCAGAACCCCGATATGGAGCTTGTAGCGGTGTTCACCCGCCGGGATCCTTCCAGCATAAAGCTTGCCGACCCGTCTATCCCCGTTCTGCCTCTGAGCAGCATCGAAAGCTACGCAGACAAGGTGGATGTGGTGATCCTCTGCGGCGGCAGCGCCACCGACCTGCCGGTGATGACGCCCGGGCTGGCGGAAAAATTTAATGTGGTGGACAGCTTTGACAACCATTCCCGTATTCCGGAGCATATCGCCAATGTGGCCCGGGCGGCAAAGTCCGGCGGAAACACCGCAGCGGTCTCCTGCGGTTGGGACCCGGGAATGTTCTCCCTTGCCCGGGTATACGCTGAGGCGGCACTCCCCCAGGGACAGACCTATACCTTCTGGGGTCCCGGCATCAGCCAGGGACACTCCGATGCCATCCGGCGGATCGAGGGCGTGCAGGATGCCCGACAGTACACTATCCCTGTGGAAGAGGCGCTGGAGCAGGTGCGCAGCGGCGTAAATCCTCAGCTGTCTACCCGGCAGAAGCATCTGCGGCAGTGCTGGGTGGTGGCAAAGGAGGGGGCAGATCTTGCCCGTATTGAGCGGGAAATCAAGGAAATGCCCGGTTATTTTGCCGATTACGATACCACGGTGAATTTCATCAGCCAGGAAGAGCTGAAGGATAAGCATATGAAGATGCGCCACGGGGGATTTGTGATCCGCTCAGGCAAAACTGCACAGGGCGACAGCCATACCATTGAGTACAGTCTGAAGCTGGAGTCCAATCCCCAGTTCACATCCAGTATTCTGGTGGCCTGCGCCCGGGCAGTGGTGCGGATGCACCGCCGGGGCGAGGTCGGGTGCTTCACCCTTCCCGAGATCCGTCCCTGTGACCTGATGGTCCAGGAATTGGACGAGATCCACGCCCACTTTATTTGATAATAAAAACCACTTCGCAAGAAGTGGTTTTTTCATACCCCGGAACCATAAATTCCGATTTAACGCTCTGGCGAGCGAATTGAAAATTGAAAGTTGAAAGTTGAAAATTGTGGTATTTTCCTTCGGAAAATAATATAAAACGTCGGCGTAGCCGACACAATCATTTTCAATTTTCCATTTTCCATTTTCAATTATTATCGAGCGTCAGCTCGATAAACCGGAATTTGAAGATGTGACGATACCGAGCTTAAATATGTCGTTTATTACCGTACTGTGCACGCATTGCCTGCCGGGGCATCCCGGCCGATAAACCGGAATTTGTTTTGGGGATAGATTTTCTTGTAAATTTAATGTATACTGGAGAAAACGGAGGTGAGCAAGGTGTTTCAGGACAAAGTGGTGGTGGTCACCGGTGGTGCTCAGGGGATTGGCAAATGTATTTGTGAGGAATTCAAAAAACAGGGAGCAAAGGTGTGTGTCATCGATATACAGCAGAACCCTTACTTCGTAGGGGACCTTTCCCAAAAAGAGGATCTGGAAGCCTTTGCCCGGAAGGTGATCGGCGACTTTGGGCATATCGATCATCTGATCAACAATGCCGCACCCTTGTTCCGGGGCATTGATGAATGCTCCTACGAGGATTTTGAGTATGCCCAGCGGGTGGGCGTGACGGCACCCTTTTATCTTGCCAAGCTGTTCAAAGAACATTTCGCTCCCGGCGCAAGTATCATCAACATCTCCTCCAGCCGTGACCGGATGAGCCAGCCTCAGTCCGAGAGCTATACCGCAGCAAAAGGCGGCATCGCATCGCTGACCCACAGTTTGGCGGTGAGCTTTGCAGGTAAGGTGCGGGTGAACTCCATCTCTCCCGGCTGGATCGACAACGATTACACCGTCTATGAAGGTCCCGATGCTGCCCAGCAGCCTGCCGGGCGGGTGGGAAATCCTTTGGATATTGCCAATATGGTGCTGTTTTTATGTTCTGAGAAGGCAGGCTTTATCACCGGAGAGAATATCTGCATCGACGGCGGACAGACCCGGCTGATGATCTATCACAACGATTGCGGTTGGACGTATGAGGGGTAAATATGAAACAGACGATGGAGCAAATTAAGGCATATATTGCCGCCCAAGGCTATGACTGCGGTGACGCTTTGGTGGAAAATTACTATTTGAGTTTGGTGTCCCGGCCCTTTGTGATCCTTGCGGGCTTGAGCGATACAGATCTGACCCTGCTGCCGGAGCTGTTTGCCGGAGCGGTGGGGGCTACGGCGGAAAACGGGCGGTACAAATGCCTGACGGTGGAATACGACTGGATGGACTCCTCTGACCTGTTCGGACACTTGGACCTGTGGGGGAAGTTTGTTCCCGGTGTGATTTTGGATTTTCTGATCCAGGCAAGAGAGGATCCGGACCATCCGTATTTTCTGTGTTTGGACAAGCTGATCCTCTCCCGGGCAGAATACTATCTGCGGGAGATCCTGAATATTATTGAAGCAGGGGAAACCGGCATGGATGCCGGAGCACTGGTGCCTGCGATCTATTACGGACGGGATGCCGGGGCGCTCCAAAAATATGGCCAGATCCCCCGGCTGAAGAACCTGTATATCATCGGAACGCTGAATCTGGATGAGACCAGCTTCCCTCTGAACCAGAAGTTTATGGACCGGATCCACAGTCTGCAGCTAAGCAAAGAGGATATCTTCTTCACCGGAAAAAAGGCCCCGGCAGAGCCTAAGGAGCTGAACAATGACTTTTTGCTCTCGCCCCTGAAGCAGCTGGAGCATTGCACCGGGTATGAAAAGGAAATAGAGCGGATCATCGGCGTGATCGAGGCGCTGAACAAGATCCTGATGCAGGGTAATGCCTATGTGGGGTATCAGATCCGCAACGATATGATCCTGTATCTGCTGAATAATATCCGTACCGGCGTTTTGGAAGATGCGGCGGCGCTGGATCATATGATCACCCAGAAGGTGCTCATCCGTGCCCAGGGCAGTGCCAGGACGGCCATGCCGATGCTGGAGCAGTTGGCAAACTACTGTGCAGGTCGCTATCCCAAGGCAGAAAAGAAAATCGCTTTTATGATGGAAAAGTGCCGGCTCGAGGACTACACCGCTTACTGGGTGTGACAGAAAAATATCAGGAGGCTGAATTTATGGAAAATTTACGGCAGATGTATGCCGATTATCTGGCGTTGGCGGACAAGCTTCGTAAGGAAGCTTCGGTGTTTGCCGGCTTGTTTGGAATGGGTGATGATCCCAGAAAACATCCCTGCCATGAGGCGTTTTATCAGAATGTGGATAAGTGGGTAAAGGATTTTATTACATCTCAGCCTGCGCCGGAGCAGGTGATGGAGGCGGCGAAGTTTATGCTGGAGCAGCCAAGAGAGAATACCGGCGCAGAGGGCTATTGGTTCCTGTTTGCCTGTATTGGATTTGTCCGCAGCCTGATCCCTTTGATGAACAAAGAGGATTGTAACACCCTGGCAGAACGGATGAGCCAGTTGTATACCCGTGCGGAGCAGATGCCGGTACAGCGGGAGACCTTAAAAATGCTGCTCAAGGCAGGAAAATAAAGAAAGCCGCACGGAAGGGTTTCCGTGCGGCTTTTATGCTTCAAATTCCGATTTAACGCTCTGACGAGCGAATTGAAAATTGAAAGTTGAA
>JAFSFK010000019.1 GCA_017435245.1 Oscillospiraceae bacterium
GCCCAATTATTTGTGTGCAAATAATTGGGATTTCCGGAGGAAATCATATATTATCACCTGTCGGTGATGGGATTTTGTTTTACAAAATCCCCGGGCGGATAATATCCGCCCCTACAGTTTCTAACGAACATTACACCGACATATCGGAATTTAGCGAATAAAAAAGACCGCCGTAGGCGGTCTTTTTTATTCTTCCTGCTTGTGTTCGGCATTCAGGGGGTCAACGACAATATCCTTATAGGGATTGACGATGACTGTCCGATAGGTGTGGTAAATGACCATGCCCGGCTTGCCGGAGGGCACTTTCTTCACCTGTCTGACCTGCGTCACATCCACCGGCAGGTTCTGTCCACCCTTGGTCTCGGCGTAAAAGGCTGCCAGCTGGGCTGCTTGGGTCACCGTGTCATCCGGGGGCGTGGTGCCGCCGCAGGATATGATCACATGACTGCCGTGGACCTTCTGGGCGTGGAGCCACAGGTCGTCCTTCCGTGCCAGTTTAAAGGTCAGCTCGTCATTTTGGCGGTTATTTCTGCCCACATAGATGGGGTAGCCGTCGGTGGATTCAAACCGCAAAGGCGGCAGCTTTCCCTGCTTCATCCGTTTTTTGCCGCTGTCGGCACGGACATAGCCACCATCCTGCAGTTCCCGGCGGATCTCCTCCAGTTCTGCCTCCGATTCCGCTCTGTCCAGCTCCTCCAGAACGCTTTGCAAGTAGGTAAGCTCCTGCTCGCCCAGCTCCATCTGCCGGGACAGCTCCTTTTCGGCGTTCTTCATCCGGGTGTAGTCCTTATAGAACTTCGCCGCATTCTGCTGGGGAGAGAGGATGGGGGAGATGGCGACCTCGATCATCGACATATTTTCGTCGTAGAAATCCTCTACCGTGACGGTGGTCTGGCCTTTTTGGATGCGGTGGATGTTGGCGGTGAGGATATCGCCCAGCTGCCGCAGCCGCTCCCGGTCATAGGTAGCGAGGAGCTCTTTTTCCTGGATCGCCAGCTTGCGCTTTAACCGCTGGCAAAGATTCTGCACCGTTTTGCGCACCGCCTGACCCTTTTGACGGATGGCATCCCGGCGGTCTCTTACAATATAATAATGGTCGAGAAGCCCACCGAAGCTCTCCGCCTCGGTGCATTCGCCGTACTGGCGGATGGGGCAGAAAGCAAACTGCTTCGGCGTACCGTCGGCAGTTGCATAGTACCAAGGCTTGGGATGGGATAGGTGTTCCGTTAAGAAAATTTTCAGCTTTTCTGCCGTGGCAGGAATGTCCACAGCCTCTATCCGAGCATCCGTATCCCCGGCAGCAAAGAGGGCAGCCTCCCGGCATACCAGAGGAGAAAGTCCACCCAGCTTGTCCATCAGCCGTTCTGCAACAAGATCTGCTCCCGTTCCGGAAAGCATAGTCATATAATCATCAAAATCCCAATCAATGGGGTTTGCCTTCTGAATGACATCCGGCTGCTGGTAGTACATACCGGGCAGCGCAGGGCGTTTGGAAGTTTCATCCAAGCCCACCCGGCGCAGACAATCGATAATCCGCCCATCGGGGTCTAACAAATACAGATTGCAGGTCCTGCCCATGAGCTCCGCCACCAGCTTTTTCTGCACCGCATCACCCATTTCGTCGATGCAGTCGAAGGTAAAGGTGGCACAGCGCTCCATGGGGGGCTGAGAAATATCATTTAGACGGGCACCGGAAAGGTGCTTGCGAAGCAGCATACAGAACATAGGCGGCTCCGGGGGATTTTCCGGGGTAGCCTCGGTCAGATGCAGACGGGGCGCCGTGGGGTTCGCCACGAACATCAGCTTTTGCCGACCACTCTGGCATTTTAAATGGAGCAGCAGGGTATCCCGGCTGGGCTGATGGATCTTTTCGATCCGGGCACCGGCGGTCTTCTCCCGAATTTCATCCAGCACCGCAGTTAAGAAAAAAGCATCAAATGCCATTATTTTCCTCCATCATCATATGGAACAGTTCATTGAGCCGATCTGTTCTGCCCAGCAGGTACAGGGCACCAAACAGGGTTTCTAAGCCTGTCGCCTTGGCATACTCTGCCCGGCTGGCCGCCTTGGGGGCAGATTGGGTATGGGCGTTCTTGCCCCGGCGAAAATAATCCATTTCCTCCTGTGTCAAAAAAACCAGGATCTTCTCGGCAAATTTTGCCTGTGCAGGAGCATTTACCAGTGCCACCGTATCCTTATGGAGATTGCGCACCGTATGATCGCCACGACTGCACAGATAGGTTCTGCACAGCAGTTCATACACTCCGTCACCAATATGGGCAAGTCCCAAATTGGTGACCGCATTGACCTGCTGGGGATCAAAGGTCATCTGAAAATAATTTTCCACAAGCATTTCCCTCAATTCATCCGATACATATATAATATGGTAGCAGATTTCATGCGGATAGTCAAATTCCAGTTTATCGGCCGGGATGCCCCGGCAGGCAATTCGTGCCCGGTGCGGCGCTCATCGACAAATCTACGCTCGGTATCGTTGCATCTTCGCATTTTCAAATTCCGATTTATCGGCCGGGATGCCCCGGCAGACAATTCGTGCACAGTGTGGCAATCATCGACAAAGCTACGTCCGGTATCGTTATACCTTCAAATTCCGATTTATCAAGCTGTCAGATTAGCACATCCAAAGGCTCCCTTGCCTAAAGGGAGCTGGCAAAAATCTTTGATTTTTGACTGAGGGATTTGCAGCAATCGGCATCAGTATACGA
>JAFSFK010000198.1 GCA_017435245.1 Oscillospiraceae bacterium
AAAATGGAAAATGGAAAATTGAAAATGATTGTGTCGGCTACGCCGACGTTTTAAATTATTTTCCGAAGGAAAATACCACAATTTTCAACTTTCAACTTTCAATTTTCAATTCGCTCGTCAGAGCGTTAAATCGGAATTTGTCGGGAGAAAGTGACAGTTGATTATTTGGGCAGGCTGTGGTATACTGAGTGTATCGATAACAACTATTTGTTTGTCATTTTGCATTTTGTATAAGGAGTGGTGGTATGTATACTGTTTGTGATCTATACGATCTTTCCCACACCATTGCCAAGGATTATCTTCTGCAGTTTCAATATCCCTGGGAAGCGCTGAAGGGGATCAAGGATATGATTCTGGAGCTGGGTTCCAAGCTTAGCAAAGAAGAGTTCACCGAGGTTTCCCCCCAGGTCTGGGTCCATAAGACGGCGAAGGTGTTTCCCTCTGCCTATCTGGGTGCCCCCTGCATCATCGGTGCAGACACCGAGGTGCGCCACTGTGCTTTTATCCGGGGCAGTGCCCTGGTGGGCGAAGGCTGCGTGGTAGGCAATTCTGTGGAACTGAAAAATGTTATTCTTTTTGACAAGGTCCAGGTGCCCCACTATAACTACGTGGGCGACAGCATACTGGGCTTCAAGGCCCATATGGGTGCCGGCTCTTTGACCTCCAACGTCAAGTCCGACAAGACCTTAGTCACGGTCCGCATCGGCGAGGGCATCCCCACCGGACTTAAGAAGTTCGGTGCTATGCTGGGCGACTGCGTGGAAGTGGGCTGCAACAGTGTTCTCAATCCCGGCACGGTGGTGGGGAAAAATTCCAACATCTATCCTGTGTCCTGTGTCCGGGGTGTTGTCCCGGCAAACAGCATCTATAAAACCGGCGGCGTGATCGTCAATAAGGAGTAAATGATTATGGGTAAGTATTTTGGAACTGATGGCTTCCGTGGGGAAGCCAATGTGAATCTGACTGCGGACCACGCCTATAAGGTGGGTCGTTTTCTGGGCTGGTATTACGGCGAGCTGAAGCGCCGTGCCGGCAGCACCGAGCCTCCCCGGGTGGTCATTGGCAAAGACACCCGTCGCTCCAGCTATATGTTTGAGTACACACTGGTTGCCGGTCTGACTGCCTCCGGTGCAGATGCCTACCTTTTACATGTCACCACCACTCCGTCTGTTGCCTATGTTACACGGGTGGATGAGTTTGATTGCGGCATTATGATCTCCGCCAGCCATAACCCCTACTATGACAACGGCATTAAGCTCCTTAACGCCCACGGCGAGAAGATGGAAGAGGAGACCATTGCTCTGGTGGAGGATTATCTGGATGGTGAGCTGGAGCTGTTTGGTAAGAAGTGGGACGAATTGCCCTATGGCCTGCGGGATAAGGTGGGCTGCACCGTGGACTATGTTTCCGGCCGTAACCGTTACATCGGCTACCTGATCAGTCTGGGTCTGTTCTCCTTTAAGGGTATCAAGGTGGGTCTGGACTGCGCCAACGGCGCAAGCTGGAATATCGCAAAGTCTGTGTTTGACGCACTGGGTGCCAAGACTTTTGTCATCAACGCTGAGCCTGATGGCACGAACATCAACGAAAATGCCGGCTCCACGCATATCGAGGTGCTGCAGAAATTTGTGGTGGAGAACGGTCTGGATGTGGGCTTTGCCTACGACGGCGATGCCGACCGCTGCCTGTGTGTGGATGAAACCGGTGAGATCATCAACGGCGACCACATCCTCTATATCCTGGGTCAGTATATGCAGAGCCGGGGACAGCTGGACAACAACACTGTGGTCACCACGGTTATGTCCAATTTTGGCCTTTATAAGGCGCTGGAGGAGAAGAACATCGGTTATGCCAAGACCGCTGTGGGTGATAAATATGTTTATGAGTATATGGTGAACAACGGCTGCCGCCTGGGCGGTGAGCAGTCTGGCCATATTATCATTTCCAAGTATGCTACCACCGGCGACGGTATTTTGACCAGCCTTAAGCTGATGGAAGTGATGCTGGCCAAGAAGAAGAAAATGAGCCAGCTGGCTGAGGGCCTTACGATCTATCCTCAGGTGCTGAAGAATGTGCGGGTCAAGTCCAAGCCCGAAGCACAGAACGATCCTGCTGTTCAGGAGGCAGTGGCGGCGGTGGCTGAAAAGCTGGGAGATACCGGACGGATCCTGGTTCGGGAATCCGGCACGGAGCCGGTGATCCGAGTGATGGTGGAGGCCGGGACCAAGGCTGTTTGCCAGGAATGTGTGGATCAGGTAGTGGACGTGATTTGCGCCCGTGGCCACGCAAGAGTATAAAAAAGATCACCCCGGAAGCAACGCTTCCGGGGTGTAGTTTCTGGGTAGATTTCGATTTATTGTTCGTTGTTATCGAGTCAACAGCTCGATAAACTGGAAGTTATGCGCTCGGGTTTTCGGTTAATCCCTTTGCTGCTGCGGCAAGGAGTGGTGACAGGATCATTCCAAATATCCCCCAGAACCGGTATCCCACATACAGAAAAATCAATGTCAGCAGCGGATCCAGTCCCAGATGCTTGCCCACCAGTCGAGGCTCCAGCACCGTTCTGGTCAGCATCGCTCCGGCATAGACGCCTACAAGACCGATCCCCCGGAGCATTTCCCCCTGCAGCAGCTCCACCACTGCCCAGGGGATCAGCACCGTGCCTGTTCCCAGGATGGGCACCGCATCCACCAATGCCACCAGTACTGCCCAGAAGAATCCGTAACGTACCCCCAGCACGGTTAAACCAAGTGCCACGATGGCATATGTTACCCCCATCAGCTTGCCCTGTGCCTTCAGCCACTGCCATACAGAACTGCGGACCCGCTGAGAGGTCTGTCTCCATTTTTCCGGGATCCGTCCGGCAATACGCTGACGCAGCTTTGGCAACCGGACAGAGATCATAAAACCCGCCAGCACTCCGGTGCCCACCCCCAAGGCCCCGTCCGGCAGCCAACTCAGCAAAGAGCCTACCGCTCCCGGCACACGTTCGGTCACCTGCTGCAGCAGAACCGTTCCGTTTCCCAACAGCTCCAGTGTGTTTTGGGTCATCACCGTGCGGATCCCCTCGGGCAGATTCTGGGCAAAGCCGATCAGCTTATCCTGCACCAGCACCAGCCCTTGTTCTACGGTTTGCTCCATCTGGGGAAGCGATCTTGCCAGCAGCCCGATCTCTCTCACCGCCAATGCCCCCAGCAAAGAAAGCAATCCTACCAGCAGGATCAGTGTCAGACTTACTCCGGCGCCGGAGGCTACCGCCCTGGGCAGCTTCAGATGCCGGACTCCCAACCGTACCACCGGTTCCGCTGCCATTGCCAGAACTGCCCCCAATAAAAAGGGCAGCAATACCGGCAGCAGATATTTTGCCCCCAGCCATATTGCCAACAGCGTGCCCAGCAGGACCATTCCTTTGCGTAGCCGTTCTGCGTCCATAGATTCTCCCTTCAAATTTGTTTTTCTCCCAGAAACACTTGCATTTTTAAAATTATATGTTACAATTACCACAGGTGAAATCCGCCGAAAACTGTGAGAATTGACAACAGGAGGTCCCTATGGCCAATAATCCCAAGTATTATATTGTGGAAGCATCAGCGCTTCCGGAAGTTTTTTTGAAGGTTGCCGAGGCAAAGCGTCTGCTTTCCACCGGTGAAGCCTCCACGGTCAACGACGCAACCCGCATGACGGATATCAGCCGCAGCGCTTTCTACAAGTATCGGGATGCAGTGCTGCCCTTCCAGAATATGATGACCGGCCGGATCATCACCTTCCAGCTGCTATTGCAGGACGAGCCGGGCATCCTCAGCTCTCTGCTCACAAGTTTTGCTGACCGCAGAGCCAACATCATTACCATCAATTCCATCGTCCCCACCAACGGCTGCGCCGTGGTGACCATCTCTGCTGAGACTATGGATCTGACCATTACCCTTGAAGATCTTCTCCGGGAGCTGCGCCAGACCAGAGGTGTCATCAAGGCTGAGATCCTAGCTGGTTAATATCGTATTTTCTGCCGCTGCCAATCGGGCAGCGGCTTTTTTACCCTTTAAATTCCGGTTTATCGAGCAGTACGACGCTCCACCAAAGGCCCCCTTGTGTAAAGGGGGCTGTCGAAAATCTTT
>JAFSFK010000020.1 GCA_017435245.1 Oscillospiraceae bacterium
TAGGTCTCGCCCTTGATGATTTCGGGAGAGCTGAAGATCACCACAGCGAAATCCAGCTTGGGTGCATAGGAGATCACCGTTTTGCCCTTTGCGTCAGTAAGGATAATTTGGGTATTGGCTTTGCAATTTCCCACCCGGAGGGCGATGATGCCCTGCCCGGAATCGCTGAAGCTCTGTGCCATACCGGAGCCGCCGGTGCCGATAAAGGTACCGCCGGAGATGGTTGCGGATACATCATAGTCCAGCGTTGCGGTATCGCCCTGGGTAGGACCGCAAACGGTGGTGTAGCCGCCGGTGATCTTTAACGTACCGTTGGCATCGATGCCATCGCCGGAGGCCTGCACATACAGCGTGCCGCCGGAGATCACAATACTGCCGTCACCACGGCCCATACCGCCGGGGCCGCCTTTGCCGCCGCCGAACATCTGATCCCGGCCACCCATACCGCTGGAATCCACACCACCGGCAGCATTGAGTCCGTCATCGCTGGCGGTCAACCGGATCTCTCCGCCGGACACCTGGATATGGTGGCCCTCCAGGCCCTCGTAGCTTTCCGTGATCTCGATCACACCCGAATCCACTGTCAGCTTTTCCTCTGCGTGGAAACCATCGTCGCCGGTGGCAATTTGGAAGCTGCCGCCGGTCACCGCAATATTGGCATTGGAATGCACGCCGTCATCGGCAGAATCGATGGTGAATGTGCCGCCCTGCACCGTCAGGTCGCCAGCGGCTTTGATGCCCTTCATACTGGTGCTGTTTTCCTCGGTTTGGGTGGTACCTGTGCTGCCCTTGCCGCCAGGCCGATCCCCACCGGGTCGTCCGCCGCCAAAGCCGCCACCCGGGAAACCTCCGTAATTGCCGGAGCTGGCTTTCGTGCCGTTTTCACTGCCGCCACCTGCTGTAATGGAAAAGTCACCGTTGGTGATCAGCAGGCTGTTGGATGCAGAGATTCCATCGCCCTCGGCGATAATTTGGAAACTGCCGCCGGCAAAATAGCCAAAGCCCAGGGTGGTATCGTCATTGTTTTCCGCGTGAAAGCCGTCCTTGCCCGCGGTAACAGAAAACGTACCGTCGGCAATGCGGATGCTGTCCTTACCGGCAAAGCCGTGACCGCTGGATGTAACCGTGTAGCTGCCGCCGGTGACCACCAGGTCATCCTTGCTTACCACGCCGTGTCCCGCCGGGGAAACGATGGTCAGGCTGCCCTCGCCGTTGAGGGTCAGATCGTCTTTTGAAAATATCACCCCGTCGATGTTATACTCCGATTCTTCAAAAGCATCGCTGGTGAGGGTGTTTTTCGATCCCTCGGCGGTGGTGATAAACACCTTGTCTGCCTGCTGTATGAATATGGCGGCAGAATTGCTGCTGCGGATATTCACCCCGTCCAGGATCAGCTGGATCTTATGGGTGTTTTCTCCATTGACCACGATCTGTCCATCCTCCAGGGTGCCGGAGAGAATGTAGGTTCCCGCTTCCCGGATGCGTACTGTCTCCCCGGACAGGGTGATCCTGTGGCACTTGCTCTCATCGTAGTCGGTGTCAAGATCCCGACCCGAGAACATTTCATCCGCGTCGACCACGGTGCTGACTACGGCTTCCCGGGTGCTGTCGATGGGCTCTGCGGTGGGGACTGTTGGCTCGCTTACTGTTGCTGTACAGCCGGTCAAAAGCAGCAGCGCCAGGGACAGAGCTATCATTTTACACGTTTTGCGCATAGCTGTATCCTCCCTTTTGTATGCCGCTATTATAAACCAACCGGCTGGGGGTTTTTTGAAAAATTACCATATTTTTTGTGACGGAACTGTAAATTATTTTTCGTCCCAGCTGGCCATTACCTGCTCCAAAGCAGCGATGCCCCCGGCGGTGATCTCCTCGGTGACCACGGGACTGGTGAGAAGCCCCTGCTCCATACACTGGGCAATGTGGCTTGCCTCATAAGAA
>JAFSFK010000199.1 GCA_017435245.1 Oscillospiraceae bacterium
AACATTTATATATACCGGCGATTTTTCGGGGAAGGGGGTAAAACGGACGGGGTTACGACCCCAAACGGCAGTCAATTACCCGGAAAATGTCAGGAAAACACAAGGAGGTCTGCCCAGTGACTAAGACGGGCTATAAGAAGCGCATAAAAAAAGCCTGTACAGAAGCCGGGACATATCGACCGTTTTTTGATTCGGTTATAGATACGCTCGCTGGAATCATGGAACGGCGAGACATGGCAGAAGAGGCTTTCGAGAAATCAGGCGGCAGGGTTGTGATTACCCACACGAACAAGGCCGGTGAAAAGAATTTAGAGCAGAATCCGATGCTCCGATTGGTGAACGATCTGAACCGGGATGCACTCGCCTATTGGCGGGATTTGGGATTGACACCAGCGGGGTACAAAAAGCTCAACGCAGATGTTGTGAAAGACAACAATGCCGGGAGTTTTGAAGCGGTGCTCTCCAAGATTCTGGAATGATTAAGCACTATAAGCATATAGCCGTTCAATATGCGGACGATGTGATAGCCGGGAGGGTAATTGCTGGGGCTGAAATAGTAGCGGCCTGTAAACGGTTCAAAGCTGATCTGCTCCGGGATGATCTGGAGCTACGGGAACATGACCCAGATTTGGCAATCAACATCATGCAGACAACACTTGTCCATGCTCAGGGTGAGGATTTGGAAGGGCATGCCCTCCTCGGCACTCCGTTCATTCTGCAACCGTGGCAAGTGTTTATTATATTCAACCTCCTCGGCTTCTATTATCGGGGAACGAATGAACGGCGGTTCAAAGAGGCTTTCATAGAGGTTGCCAGAAAGAATGGCAAGACTTCTATGATAGCGGGGCTTGCATGGGCTGTGGCGATATTACAGAGGCATTCCGGTTCAGTCTGTTATATCGTGGCGGCGGCTCTGAAGCAGACATTACAGGCGTTCCATTTCCTTACGTTTTCTCTCAGGTATCAGAAAATAGACAGCCAGTTCGAGATAAAAGACAACAGTTTCGAACATTCGATAAAGTACACATTCCGAAAGAGTGACGGCACTCCTGACGGCAGTATTGAGATCGTGGCAATGCCGAGCAATCCAGACAGTCAGGATTCCTTTAACTGCAACTTTGCCATTGCGGATGAGGTAGCGGCGTATAAACGTCCTGCACAGTATAACCGATTCAAAGAAGCGCAGAGTGCCTACACCAACAAATTGATGATCGGAATTACAACGGCTGGTGATAACATCAACAGTTTCGGATATGGCAGACAGGAATATGCCGTAAAGGTGGCAACCGGCCTTGTGAAAGATGATGCGCTATTCGCATTTGTGGCGAGAGCGGATCAGGATGAAAAAGGCAACGTTGATTATACCGACCCGGTACAACACCAAAAAGCCAATCCGTCTTATGGTGTGACAAAACGCCCTGCTGATCTGATGAATGCAGCATTACAGGCTCAGAACGACCCACAACAGAGAAAAGATTTCCTCAGCCGTGAGTTGAATATCTACACAACGGCACTGAAAGCTTATTTTGATCTGGAACAGTTCAAGAGATCGGATGCGAAGTATGATTGGACGTTGGAGGAATGTGCAAAGTTGCCGATAGATTGGTACGGCGGTGCTGATCTGTCGAGGGTGCATGACCTTACGGCGGCGGCTCTGTTTGGGACATATCAGGGTACAGACATAATTGTGACCCATGCCTTTTTCCCCATCACAGAGGCGGCACGGAAAGCGGATGAGGATAACATACCGCTATTCGGATGGAAAGACGATGGCTGGCTTACTCTCTGCAACAGTCCGACAGTGAACTATGCGGACATTGTGAATTGGTTCATTGACATGCGGAAATTGGGATTCCGTATAAAACAGGTCGGACATGATGAGAAGTTTGCCGGGGAGGAATACATACCGCTCATGAAAGCGGCAGGATTCACGATTGTACATCAGCCTCAGCTTTACATCTTGAAGTCAAAAGGATTCCGACACATCGAGAAAGCGGCGAGAGATGGTGCGCTGTATTATCTGCATTCCGAAGCCTACGAGTATTGTGTTGCCAATGTCCGGGCAATCGAAAAGACGGACGATTTGATTCAGTATGAAAAAGTACAGCCTGAACAGCGCATTGACCTGTTTGATGCGTCAGTATTCGCTTGCATCCGCAGTCTGGAAGGAAATGCGAAGCGGAACAAGGCTCGCAAGTGGTGGGGTGAACAATAAGAATGGGAAAATTGAAAGATTTTTTCTTTCCTCAGAAGCGAGAGGAATTAACCACAAAAGACAGCATCGCCCTGTGGATGAAAGATTGCGATATATGCTGTGCGGGATATACCCGGCTGTCAGATAACCCGGAGATACAAACGGCTTGTTTGAGGATCGCCGAGCTTATAGGCAGTATGACAATCTACCTCATGGCGAATACCGAGAAGGGTGACGAGCGCATAATCAATGAGTTGTCCCGGAGAATAGACATTGCTCCCAATGGGAACATGACCCGGTCGCATTGGATGATAGCAAACGTCATGAACATGCTCCTGTATGGTCGAGGGAATGGCATCTGCGTCCCTCATACCTACGAGGGGATTTTGCAGAGTTTGGAGCCAATTTCTGCAAGCCGTGTGGAGTTCCAACCTGTACCCGGTTCCTATCGTGATTACCGGGTGTTGATAGATGGAATTCAGAAAGACCCGGCGAACCTGATGCATTTTGTCTATAATCCAGATCCTCTTTACCTCTGGAAGGGTCAGGGCGTAACAGTCACCTTGAAGGACATTGCGAACAATCTGAAACAGGCGCAGAAGACCGAAAATGCCTTTATGTCCTCGGAGTGGAAACCGAGCATTATTGTGAAGGTCGATGCGTTGACGGATGAGTTTTCAAGCCCGGAAGGACGGCAGAAGCTCCTTGAAAGCTATGTGAAACCGTCACAGACCGGCGAACCGTGGCTTATCCCTGCTGAACAGTTTCAGGTTGAACAGGTGCGGCCTCTGACATTGGCTGATCTGGCAATAAAAGACACGGTGGAGTTGGACAAGAAGACTGTTGCGGCTGTGATCGGTGTACCGGCTTTTTTGCTTGGTGTCGGTGAGTATAAGCGGGAAGAATGGAACACCTTTGTGCAGACGAAGGTTCGGGCAATCGCTCAGAACATTCAGCAGGAGATGACCCGCTGCCTGATTATTTCTCCGAAGTGGTATTTGAAGCTCAATTACTGGTCGCTGATGGATTTCGACCTGAAAGCGGTCAGTGATATTTTGCTTGCCGGTGCTGATCATGGTTTCGTGAACGGTGACGAGTGGCGAGATCGGATGAACCTTGCCCCTGCCGGTCTGAAAGAGTACAACGTGCTCGAAAATTACATTCCAATCGACAAGACAGGAGATCAGAAGAAACTGACATGAAAATAAAGCTTGATTGCCCCTTTGCCAAACATGGGGATTTGATGCGGGTTTACTGCAATAAGCAGGATGGCAAATTATGTCTGTTTCAGTATTTCAGGAATTGCAAAGGCTGGTGGGCAAATAGTCCATCGGCGGCGCATTGTCCGATCAGGAAGGGAGGAAACGAAAATGCAGAACAGAATGCAGAAACGTGAGGTGCGCCCGGTTCTGACCGAGTTCACCACAAGGGAGGAGAACGGCACTCCGACCATTGAAGGGTATTTTGCCGTATTCAATTCCATTTATGAGATCGCACCCGGAATGACAGAATCAGTTGCGCCCGGTGCTTTTTCAAAGACACTGGCGGGAAATATTCGTGCCTTGACGAATCACGACACCACGCTTGTTTTAGGCCGAACCAAGGCTCACACTCTGGAGCTGAGAGAGGACGAACACGGGCTATGGGGAAAGATCAGCATCAATCCGAAAGATGCTGATGCAATGAACCTGTACGAACGTGTCAAGCGTGGGGACGTTGACCAGTGTTCCTTTGGGTTTGATATTGTCAGCGAGGAAACCGACTTCCGAGATGACGGTTCTGTCCATTGGACGATTCAGGACGTGATGCTCTACGAGGTGTCATGCTGTACGTTCCCTGCGTATCAGGAAACGAACATTTCTGCCCGGTCGGATGAACGGGCGATCCTGCAGAAGCGAGAGCTTGATGCATGGAAAAATAACCTTGAAGGGAGATTAAACAAATGGCACTGAAAGCCCTCCTGCTCCGCAAGAAGATTGACGAGCAGAAGAAAGCCCTTGCCGTTCTCAGGGAGAAAGACAAAGATTTCGATACCCGGGAGGCAGAGCTGAAAAAGTCCATTGCGGAGGTCACGGAAGAGACTTCCAAAGAGGACAGAGATGCCCTTGACGAACTGGTTACCCGGTTCGATGAGGAAAAACAGGCTCATGAGGATGAGAAGGCCAAGCTCGACAAGGTAGTTGGAGACCTTGAAACCGAGCTTGCGGCTGAAGAGGCCGCACAGGACACCACTCCCCCGGCTGGGACAAATCCACCGGCAGATAATGGGGGCAATGAAAATGAGAGAAAGGATGCAAGAATCATGAACAAGCGTTACAAAGTTTTCGCAAACATGAGCGAGCAGGAGCGTTCTGCTTTTGCCGCCCGTGAGGATGTAAAGGCGTACCTCGCTGAGGTGCGTACTGCCATCAAAGAGAAGCGTGCAATTACCAACATCGGCCTGACCATTCCCGAGGTTATGCTCGGCATCCTCCGTCAGAATATTGAGGGCTATTCCAAGCTCTACAAGCACTGCACGGTGCGGCGTATTTCTGGCGAGGGTCGCCTTGTTGTCATGGGTGCAATTCCCGAAGCGATCTGGACGGAGTGCTGTGCCACTCTGAACGAGCTTTCCATCGGCTTCAATGATTTCGAGGTGGATTGCTACAAGGTGGCTGGCTATTTCGCCGTCTGCAATGCCAACCTTGAAGATTCCGACCTCAACCTCGCCGCCGAACTCATGGATGCCATCGGACAGGCTATCGGCCTCGCTCTGGATAAGGCCATCCTGTATGGTCGGAATGCGAGCGGCACTCAGAAGATGCCGCAGGGCATTGTCTCCCGTCTGGTGCAGACTGCCGCTCCTTCTGGCTATCCTTCCACCGCCCGGACTTGGGTTGACCTTCACACCAGCAATGTGAAGACGATTGCGAATACGAACACCGGCATTGCCCTGTTCCAGCAAATCGCTCTTCAGTCTGGTGCAATGAAGGGCAAGTACGCCCGTGGCGGCAAGGTCTGGTGCATGAACGAGACCACCCGCACGTTCCTGATTGCTCAGGCCATGACCATCAATGCGGCTGGTGCAATCGCAACCGGCATGGGGAATCAGATGCCCGTCCTCGGCGGTGACATCGAGATTCTGGAATTCCTGCCCGACAATGTGATTGTCGCCGGGTATTTCG
Organism: Oscillospiraceae bacterium; assembly: GCA_017435245.1. GTDB lineage: Bacteria > Bacillota > Clostridia > Oscillospirales > Oscillospiraceae > Faecousia. Next base: position 5,359 of record JAFSFK010000199.1, read on the forward strand.
AGCTGTATTTCCTCGCAGAGCGTGCCGGTCAGAAGTTCGCCCAGAGCGAGCATGTGCGGTTCATTCAGGACCAGACGGTCATGAAGGGCACTGCCCGGTATGATGGTGGCCCGGTGATCGCAGAAGCGTTTATGGCAATCGGTGTCAATGGCACCACGCCGAACGCAACGATGACCTTTGCGTCCGATACCGCCAACACCTGATTTTGAGATAAGGGACTGCCTTGCGGGGCAGTCCCTTATACCTGTATCTGTGGAGGTGCAAGCATGCTGAGTTCTGAACTGCTGTTGTCAGGGCTTAAAGTAAACCTTGGCATTACTTCGCCTGTCTATGATGAGAGATTAACCGCCTATCTGGATTCTGCAAAGCAGATGATAGAGCGGGAGGGCATCACTCTGACGGACAGTGCGGAGGACACCACCCTTGTTATCCAGTACGCCGCTTGGATGTGGCACGAACGGGATAGCGGAACAGGCATGCCAAGGATGATTCGCTACGCTCTGAACAACAGACTTTTTTCGGAGAAGATGAAAGATGCTACGTGACGATGTTATTACGCTTGTGCTTGAGGTTCCGAGAGCGCACGGGGTATTCAATAAACCGGAAGAAAAACAGATGGATGTTTTCTGCCGTGTCCAGAGTGTCGCCCGGTCGGAGTTCTGGCGAGCCAAGCAGAATGGCCTTGAACCTGTGTACATTTTCACCTTGTCCGAGTATGCGGATTACCATGACGAGAAAATAGTTCTGTACCGGGGGCGGCGATATAGGGTGATTCGCACCTTTGTCAAAGACCACGAAATAGAGCTTGAGGTAGGGGAGGTAACTGCGGATGCTTGACGATCTGATTAATGCTCTGGCTGAGACCGGCTATCAGTTCGCTCATTATGGATGGAGTAAAGCCCCGGAAGGTGATTACGGCGAGTTCGCAGAAGAGCACGGCGTAGACTTCGAGGCTGACGGTGTTCACGTAGAGAGAGGCACGGCAGGGTATATCAATTACTTCACACGGGATGATTCAGGAGAACCCCGGCAGAAGATTGAAGCGGCTCTGAACAGCCTCAACATACCGTGGTATCTGAACACGGTGCAATATGAGAACGATACCGGCTATATCCACTATGAGTGGGGGTTTTCAGTGTATGGCTAAATTCAAGTTCGAGGGAATGGACGAGTATTTGACGGCACTTGGACGGCTTGGAGGAAAGCAAGCCGAAAAGGTGATAAAATATGCGGTCTATCCGGGTGCGGCGGTTGTAGCCGATGCGCTACGGGCTGAGATTGAAGGCCATCATAGAATCACCGGCGATCTGGCAAGGTCCCTGACGCTCGCCACCATGCGAAACGACAGTGGATTCATAAACACCAAAGTCATGTTCACAGGATATGACGAGAAGGGCGTACCCAATGCCATAAAAGCGGCTGTTCTGGAATCAGGGAACAGCCGGGGCATTAAGGGTACGCATTTTATATCGAAAACAGTGCGGAGTGTCGAAGCCAAAGCATCTGCGGCTATGTCCTCTGCTCTGGATGAAAAAATTGCAGAGATAATGGAGGGATAAAACCATGAGTGCAGCAGGAAGGGTTTGCACTGGCTTTTCAAAGCCTTATGTTGCGAAGTATGCGAACAGCGGCACGACCATCACCTACAGCAACGGTCAGGTTCTTGCCCGTGGTGTCAGTGTGGAAATTGAGCCGAATACCGCAGACAACGACAACATCTTTTATGCCGACAATGTGGCGGCTGAGGCTGTCGGTGGCACGTTCACGGGCGGTACTCTTACCTTGACTGTGGACGGTCTGCTGGATGCGGCAGAAAAACTGCTTTTCGGTCTCCCGAATGCAGGGACAGACGGGCTTGTTCCGTATGGTGATGATATGGAAGTGCCTTACGTGGGCATCGGTTTTATTGCCCGGTATATGTCGGACGGTGAAACGTCCTACGTGCCGGTTATCATTACCAAGTGCCGGTTCGCAGAGCCGAGCATGTCCCATAATACTCAGGAAGAGGACATTGACTGGCAGACGCAGGAGCTTTCGGCAAACATCCTCCGGGATGATTCTGCGAACCACGTATGGAAGTACGTTGGCGGGGAGCAGACCACCGAAGCGGCGGCAGAAGCCAAGATCAAGACCAAATTCAACATCTCCTGATTATTTCAGGGGGAAATAAAAATACAGGAGGCAAAGCGTTATGATTATTGAGGTTTTCGGAAAAGATTACGAGCTTATGATGACTGTCGGGGCAAGTGAGGAAATTGCCAAGCTCTGCCCCGATGGAAAGCTGGAAAACATCTACAGGGTGTTTGACGGGAAATCAGATGCGGAGGCACTTGACTTCTCCGTAAAGTTTATCTGCATCTTGTCCAATGCGGCAGATGAAAATGCGGAGTTTGCCGGGAAGGAAGTTGACCACCCGAAGCTCACCGAGAAGATGCTCAAAGCCATGCCAGCGGATCAGTTCGCACTGATGCAGGGCATAGCCATGGGTGCTATCAAAGAGAGTTCCGAAACTTCTGTGGAGGTTGAACCGTCAAAAAAAAAGGACGTAACGGGCAAGGCATAGAAATGTGCCTTGCTTGGTTTCTGTTCTATGGACGGATGCTGAACATGAGCAGACGGGAGATCATGGCAACCCGCTACGGCGAGATGCTGGATATGGTCTCCTGTTTTGCTATATACAACGGTGCTGAGGCAAAGAAGAAAAAGCGCAAACTCTCCTTTGATGAGGTGCTGGCACTGAGGTGAAAACATGGCAACAAAGATCGGCCCTAAAATAGGGATAGACGGCGAGGCCGAATACCGAAAACAGATGGAGCAAATCATTCAGCAAGCGAAGACCCTTGATGCTGAAATGAAGTCGCTCACAACGTCATTCGATAAAGAGGCCAGTGCTCAGGAAAAGGCCCGTGCCACAAGTGAACAACTGAATAAGCAGATCGAGAACCAAAAGAACCTGATTTCAGAGCTTGAAAAAATGGTTGCCCGGTCTGCGGAGGCTACCGGCGAAAACAGCACGTCTACTCTGAAATGGAAACAACAGCTTGCCAATGCCCGTACTGAACTGAACAACATGGAGCATGGTCTTGATGAAGCGACCGAGAAAACGAATGTTTTCGGGGAAACGCTGAAAGCCATGGTCACCAAAGAAGCCGTAATTGGCGGTCTGAAAGCCATTGCCAATGGCTTTATTGCTGTCGGAAAAGCGTGCGTTTCTATCGGCAAAGATGTTGTTATGGCCTACGCTGATTTCGAGCAGTTGGAGGGCGGCGTACAAAAGCTGTTTGGTGAGGATAGCGCAAAGGCTGTTATTCGGAATGCGGAACAGGCGTACAAATCTGCCGGTCTGTCGATGAACGAGTACATGGAAACCGTTACCGGGTTTTCTGCCTCGCTCATTTCTTCCATGGGAGGAAACACGCAAGCGGCGGTCGAGGTCGCTGACCGTGCCATCCGGGATATGTCCGACAATGCCAATACCTTTGGTACGGATATGCAGAGCATCCAGAATGCTTATGCGGGATTCGCCAAAGGTCAGTATACCATGCTGGACAACCTGAAATTAGGGTATGGCGGTACGAAAACCGAGATGGAGCGGCTTATCGCAGATGCCGCCAAAATGACCGATATACAGGCAGAGCTGGGCGTAACGGTAGACGGTACGAGCCTGTCCTTTGAAAACATCATAAACGCAATATCTGTCATGCAACAGAGTATGAACATTGCGGGTACTACGGCGAACGAAGCAATGGGTACGATATCGGGTTCAATCGGGATGCTGAAAAGCTCCTTTGAAAACCTGAAAATCGGGCTGGGTACGGACACGGCAGATATTGATATGCTCCTGAACAATGTTGTGGAATCATTCCAAGCTGTCGTGAATAATGTACAGCCCATTGTGCAGAGGCTGATAGATTATATACCGAAGTTGTTTGAAGCTGTCGCCCCCACGATTGAGGCAATGTTGCCTCAGTTATTGGACACGGCGACAAAACTGTTCAACAGTCTGCTTGATACGTTTATCAGGTGCATCCCCCAGCTTATCCCGGTGGCTGTTCAGGCTGTGACAACGATCATGAACACGCTGATTCAGAACATCCCCCTGTTGGTGGATGCGGCTGTACAGCTTATCCTTGCTCTGGCAAATGGGCTGATTGAAGCTCTCCCCTACCTGATGGAGCAAGCCCCGATTATCATTGCCGCCATTGCAACGGCTTTGATTAAGAATTTCCCGAAGATCATAGAAACGGGCGTAAAGCTCATTGAAGCTCTGATAAAGGGCTTGCTGTCTATGTTGGGGAATGTGGGCGAGGCCATGGGGCAGATCGGCAAGAGCATAGCCAATGTTGCCGGGGATTTGGTGAAATCTGCGCTCAACTGGGGGCGTGACATGATCGGAAATCTGGCGAGCGGTATCATTGAGAAAGCGAGGGCTGTTTATTCAGCCATCAAAGATGTTGCCCACAGTATCTGGAGCCTGTTGCATTTCTCCGAACCGGAAGAAGGCCCACTGAAAGATTTCAATGACTATGGCCCGGACATGATGAAGACCTTTGCGGCAGGAATCAGGAAGAATGCCTACCTTGTCGAGGATGCGGCAAGACAGGCGGCGTCCGGGGCTTCGCTGGCTCTGAATGCTGGCGTAGCTGGTGGCGGGAATGCCTACAACTATGGAGGTTTCCAGTTTGCCATATACCAGCAACCCGGGGAGGATTCCGATGCGCTTGTTGATCGGATTATGTACCGTATACAGGACAAAATTGATTCGCAAAAGGCGGTGTTTGCATGATCTGGTGGCATGGTGTCAGTAGTGACGATGTGCAACTGATTGTAGAGCGGTTTCCTGATGTGTATATACCGGCGAGGAAACAGGAAAAGATTTCCGTACCCGGTCGGAACGGTGATGTTCTGATACAGCAGGATGCTTTCGAGAACGTGGCACAGAGGTATGAAATACACATTTCTGCAGAAAAGGCGAAAGTCCCCCGTATTGCCCGTCTGGTAGCGGAATGGCTGTGCGTGAAGGGCTACCAGCGTTTGGAGGATTCCTATTTTCTGGATTCATTCAGGCTGGCTAATTTCGCTGGCAGTTTAGAGATTGAAAACATCCTTAACCGATTCGGCAAGGCGGCAATCGAGTTCGATTGCAAGCCGCAGAGGTTTCTGCATGTCGGTGAGGAAATAACCACATTTACCGGGGCTGGAAGAATCATAAACCCGACCCCGTTTGCTTCTGCCCCGCTCATAAAGGTGACAGGGAGCGGGAGCGGGACAGTTACCATAGGCGATACCACAATCAGTCTGACGGGGATTTCCGAATATGTGATGCTGGACAGTGATATTCAGGATGCCTACAAGGGCACGGAGAATAAGAACAGCACCATGACAGGGAGTTTCCCGAAGATCGAGAGCGGCGAGCAGGTGGTGTCCTTTACCGGTGGCATTACCGGTCTGGAAATAACGCCGAGGTGGTGGACGTTGTGAGATTGTTTGCATCAACGGCTACATCGTTTCTGACAAATGGGCTGGGTATTTTATCCGATGCTGTTTCTGCTATCGTCAGCCAAGAGCTAAATGGGCAGTATGAGTTGAAGATACAATACCCGGTTTTCGGTATTCATGCGGAAGAGATCGAGCAGAGAAGCATAATCACAGCGAAGCCTGACCGAATGAGTGATGAACAGCCTTTCAGGGTGTACCGTGTGACAAAGCCGCTGAATGGCATCTTTACCATTTATGCCCGGCATCTGGCCTACGATTTGGGCGGTATAGTTGTCAATCCGTTCACGGCATCCACTTTGGGGGATGCGCTGACGGGGCTTGTCTCCAATGCGGTAACAACATGCCCGTTCACCTTCAATTCCGACAAGACGGTGGCAACCGGCTTCACTGTGGAGGTTCCGAAAAGCATTTGGAGCCTACTCGGAGGGACGGACGGCTCTGTTCTGGATGTGTACCGGGGCGAATGGGAGTTCAACGGCTATTCCTGCTATCTGTGGAATCAGAGAGGGCAGAACCGGGGCGTTACGATCAGGTATGGAAAGAACATGACCGGGTACGAACAGGACTTGGATGCGTCAGGGATTTATACCGGCGTATATCCGTATTACAGCATGAACGGCACTGTTGTCACGCTGACGGAGAAGGTCATAAACGTTTCCGGGACGTTCGATTTTGTGCGGATTCTGTCGCTTGATCTGACAGACCGGTTTGAGAATACCCCGACCGAAGCACAGCTCAGGTCGGCGGCACAGAGTTATATCAACAGCAACGAGCTTGGCACTCCTGAAATTTCGTGGCGTGTGGAATTTGTACAGCTTGAATTGGCGGCAGAGTATGAGGACAGGGCGTTCCTTGAAAAGATTGTCCTCGGGGATTCTGTCACAGTGGAATTTGAGAAGTACGGTACGCACGCAACGGCAAGGGCTGTGGCGGTCGAGTTCAACGTCCTGCTTGATCGGTACGAGACTATAACGCTCGGAAAAGTGAAAGCGAATATGGCGACCACTATTGCGGCTCAGGAAAAGGAAATTGCAGAAAAGCCGTCAATCACCTTGACGGAGGCGATTGCGAGAAGTCTTTCCGATTCCATCCTGAATGCTTTGGGCGGTTGTGTACGTCTGCTGGACACCAACAATGACGGCATGGCTGATGAGCTGTACATAGCGGATAATGTAGACCCGGCTCAGGCTGTGAAGGTCTGGCGGTGGAACTATCAGGGATGGGCGGCATCTGTGAATGGTTACAATGGCCCGTTCACGATGGGTGCCACTCTGGAAGATGGATTGCTGGCAGATTTCGTGACGGCTGCACATCTGGTAGCGGGAACGATTGCCAGTGCGGACGGGACGAGCTTTTACCTTAATCTGGATGAAAACGTGCTCCGCATGGCTCAGGTCACGGAGATGCAGACAACCCTTACCGGGAGCATTGCCGATGCTCTGGATGATGCGAAGGACTATGCGGATGCGGCTGTGGCTAATGAAGCATCGGTTACTGATGGGAAGATCGCAACCGAAGCGGCGAACCGTGATTCTGCAATAGCGGATGCTACGGGCGGCATAGCGGATCACATTGATGAGGTAGAAGCAAATGTCAATTCTGCGCTTATCCCCATGAATGAACTCCTGCAATATATTCAGGTCGGTAACATCGGCACAGATTTAGACCCGCAGTACGGTGTGAAGATCGGGAAAGTTGACCTTACGACAGCATTCAAGTCTGTATTTACGGCAACGGCTTTGGAGTTCTACGAGAGCAATGTGCGGACGGCGTTTCTGTCCAACCAGAAGTTGAATGCTACCACTCTCCGTGCGGCGGCTCTGGAATTGGTCGAGAGTGCGAACATGGCAGATGAAACGGCTGTTGACTGGCTCATAACGCTGGACAACGGCTTTACGGTCAAGTATGTGGGGAGTTAAAGAGATATGGCTACATTAACAGCGGCATGCATCTATAACGGCTATAATGCTTTCAACCCACAGGGCTATGGTAGTGCCAGTGCGGCATGGTATGGCTGGAACAGTAAATACGGTTCGCAATATGGCTATGTCGGTTTGAGGTCGAGCGGGTCATTACGTTACGCTTTTGTGTACAGATTCGTCACTCCGTCATGGAGCGGCACATTCCAGTCTGTAACAATCACATGCAAGCTGACGGAAGAACTCGCATCAATCAACAGAACCATTTATGCGTCCCTCACGACAACTGACCCAACATCGAGCACAACACTCTATACGACAAGCACCCTGCCGTCTGATTCTGGAAGGTTGGAGGCATGGAACGTCAATGTTGTGGCCGGGCAGACATCTGACCTGACCGTAACCTTCAATACGTCAGCCCTGCAGAAGAACAAGACGTATTATTTCGTCTTGTCTCCGCAACCGCTCATTTCGGGGTATACGTCTAACTATATCACAATTGCGGATGCGTCATTCTCTGCCACCATATCTTATGATGCGGCGGCTTCTGTTATTTCTGCGTCCAATGGATATATTGGCTCCGTAGTACCCATCACTCTGACGAATGATGGCCTTACCCACACACTGGCGTACCAGTTCAATGGCGGCTCATGGGTGAGTATTGGCTCTACAACGTCCAGTTCGTATTCGTGGACTCCACCGAACAGTTTGCTGTCGCAGATACCTTCTGCGACAAGTGCGAGTTGTAAGCTCAGATGTGTTTCGAGTGGAGGAACAACGACCTGCGATATTACCCTGTACGTAGCGGATTCCGTAAAGCCGTCCATCACATCCAGTTCCAAAACCTGTGTGAACGACAATGCGACCGTTAATTCGTGGGGAATTTATTTGCAGAATTTCTCAAAGATTCGGGTGCAGTTTGCGGCATCTGCGAGTTATTCCACAATAGCGTCATGGAGGATTGAGGCAGGGGCGGTCACGTTCTCTGCGGACAATCTTTCGTCTGCATCGGTGACGGTTAATGAGCTTTCTGACATTCTGGTAGCGGCGGCAACATATAGCGTATCAATTACGGTAACGGATGCAAGGGGAAGAACTGCAACGGCTTCGCTTGGCTCCTATACGGTACAGGCTTATGCGGCTCCATCCGCAACGAATGTTTCTGTTTACCGTTGCCTGTCAGATGGAACGGCAGACGATGAGAACGGTACATATCTGTATGCCATAGCGACACAGGTTTATTCTCAGGTTGGCTCAAATACCTGTTCAATGCAGTTCCAGTACAAAGAGAGATCGGCGGCGAACTATACATCTGTCTCCCTGACAAGCGGAGTAGGGCTTATCACCGGAGGCGGCAATATTGATGTTCTGAAATCATATACCGCCCGGATATGCATTACGGACAGCCTGAATACCGTTTACGTATCTGTCGTGATTTCTTCACAGTCCGTGGCATTCAACCTGAAACCGTCTGCTGACGGCGGTGCGGCTTTCGGTATGTATGCACAGGACGATGAGGTATTGGAGCTTGCGGCCTCATGGTCTTTGCGGGTGAATGATATTTCCAAAATCCTGTTTCAGAGCGTGACGCTGAAAGCTGTGCTGTTGCAGATGATTTACCCGGTCGGCAGTTATTTCTTTACGTCTGTGAGCTATGCGAATTCAGCGGCGGTCAATGCCGCTTTGGGTTTGGATTCGACAGATGCGTATTGGCAGAGCGTGTCCGGGCAGTTCACAAACTGCTGGCACAGAATTAGTTGAAGGGGGACTAAAAATTGGACTACATCAAAAGCATAAACCTTGATCTGAATGCCGTGCCCGTTCCTCTATTCGTGAAAGCGAAACAGGGGGATGCGGTACACAGGAAGATCGCAATTACCCTGTTGATGGATGGGCAACCGGCGACCATTTCAGGCGTAGCGTCCTATCAGTTCCGGGTGCATAAGATGGACGGCAATGCCGTCATTCTGGACGGTGACGGATCAGCGGCTCCTATCGAGCTGTCGAACAGTGTTTATACCGTCACATTGTCGGAACAGTGCCTTGCTGTTGCCGGGAGGACACCCTGCGATTTCGTCCTTCTGGATTCGTCAGGGAATGCGCTGTCTACGGCAAATTTCTATCTGGACATCATGCCGATGCCCGATATTGCGAGCATCATCGAGAGTTCCACAGAATGGCAACGGCTCATGGATGCAATAGAACAGGCAGAACAGTACGGTGAGGTTGCGGCATTCAGGACGTACAACGGGGATTTCCAGTATACGCTTGACGGCGAGACATGGATAACGATTTGCCCTGTTTCGGATTTCGCAGGTACAATAACCAATGCGGAGATTGACGCATTGTTTGAATGAGAAAGGAGCAAAAAAGATGGTAACGAATGCAGGACATGCAGGAACCACAATCACCACGGGCTGGGATTTGCGGGGGCTTTCCACTGATACCAAGCCCACCGGGGATGAAGTGCCGAACGGCTCTACCTTCCTCGAGATGGACACCGGGAATGTGTATGCTTTCGACAAAGCCAATACTCAGTGGCGGCAGTTGTGAGGTGAAAGACAATGTTTGACCCTGTAACCTATATCCTCGCCAAAAATGCTGGTGGTGGCGGTTCGTCTGGTGGCTACAAAGGTTCTGTAGCATCTGCCGAAAGCCTCCCTGCCTCTGGTAGCAAAGGCGACATGTACCTTGTCAGTGACGAGGGTATTTTCTACGTCTACGACAGCGGATGGTCTGCTGTCAGAGAGACGGCAATCACAAACGCTCAGATTGATGCACTTTTTGAATGAAGGGAGAATATAAATAATGGCATTCCTTGATTACCCCGGCCTGACCCGGTTCAAAAATTGGCTGGACAGAACCTATATGAAAATCAGCCCCACAAGCTGGGCACAGATTAAACGAGAGCTTGACCTTGGACATGGCCCTACCATTCTCCCGGTCGGTTCTCAGATTGCGGACACATGGGCGAAGGATGCGAACAACAGCTATTCCGCTCCGTGGGATGTCGTTCATTATGATGCCGCTGGCAACATGGCTCTGAACTGGCACTATGCCATTCCTGACGGCATTCCGTTTGATGCCCCGGAGGCTATCTACTATGCTCCGTCTGGCGGTCTGGCGGCTGGAACCTATCATATCTTGATTGGAACAGCCTACGGCACTGGATGGGACACCGCAAAGGCAATTCAGTTCACGCTTACCGAGGCCATGGACGAGGGCGACCAGCTCTATATTGAGTGCGGTACCAACAATGCCAATGACCCGACCAACGGCAGAGCGTGGAATGTGTATGCTCAGGGCAGTACCACCAGCAAGCAGAGCGGCACGACCAGCAACGGCACGGGCGGCACGGAACTCGGCACTATCGGTGCTGTGAATGTTCATAGAACCAATGGCAATCTGAATGCGATTTCCCGTGTTGTCTATGGTTCGGGCAGATGGAAGGAATCTGCAATCCGTCAGTGGCTGAACAGTTCTGCGGCGGCTGGTGCATGGTGGACACCGCAGAATGGATGGGACAGACCCCCGTCTGTGCATGGAAGTGTCAGAGGATTCCTTGCCGGGTGCGATTCGGATTTCCTGAACATTCTGGAAACCGTCACCGTTACCACCGCTCTGAACACGCAGGAAGGGTTTGCGGAGACTACCGAAACCACGCAGGACAAGATTTTCCTGCCTTGTCTGGAAAACTGGTACATCAATCCCCAGCTTGCGGGTGAGGGTGACGAGTGGGACTACTACAAGGCTCTTGCTCAGGAAGCGGGGCTTGCCGGGAAGTTCCAGCAGGGACAGACCTACGAAATCTTGAAGAAATACCGGGTAGACGCAACTACCTCTGCTGTCTACGTGTGGTTGCGCTCCTGCAATCGTGGCGGCGCCAACATTGCGTGGTATGTCTACGACAGTGGCGGCGTCAACAACCACACCTACGCCTACTATGCGTATAGGGGTTGCCCGGCCTGTATAATCAAAAAATCGGCATAATCGTCAATAATCCCCGCCGCACACCTGCGGCGGGGTAACTCGGAGGCTAAAGAAATGTCTACCAATTCTGGCGAGCATAAGCCGAATGATTTTACACCCGTGGTCGGTGCTATGTATCTGGCTGATTACGTATTCATGATAACCGAAAACCTGAACAAATTCCCTGATTATTCAGTGAAGGAAAAGAAGAATGCGGACGGGACGATAACACAGGTTTATGTGTTCCGTTCCGATTCGCTCACGAATATAGTCAGGGAACAGGCGAACCAGATTTTCATGCTTGCGTACACAGCCAATGAAATCAATCTGAACCGGCAACCGTGGAGAAAAAACGAAAGGCTGTCAAAACAGGCAGAGGCCATCCGTCTGTGCGGAGAACATCTTGCAGAGATTCAGTTATGCAGAAAGCATTTCCATCTCAGTAACAGGAAGGTGAAGCACTGGGGCAAACAGACCCGTGATCTGCGTATTGCTCTGGAAGGGTGGCACGAAAAGGATAAAGACAGATATAGAAATATCTGATTCTTTATACAGGCTGTAGGCTGTACCGCTCCCCTCTGCTGTCAACGTGTGGTTGCGCTCCTGCAATCGTGGCAACGCCAACAATGCGTGGAATGTCAACAACAGTGGCAACGTCAACAACAACAACGCCTACAATGCGAATAGGGGTTGCCCGGACTGTTTCGCTTGGGTTATATGGGCGACACATAGTGCCGCTACACCGAAAGAGTTAAAGATACAGGGAGCCGAATGCCTGACCCTGTTTCAGGGTGAACAATACTGTTGAGATGAGGCCACCCCATGGGGTGCTGTCCTCTATTACTCAGCGGACAAAAAAGATGAATACTTTCCAAGAATCTGTTGAATTTGATGCACTGTACGATTCAATGTGGAAATGCAGATGCGGCAAGATGTGGAAAGCCTCAGTTGCCCGGTATGTCTTACATGGCATAGACGAGACGTTGAAGCTTGAAGAAGAAATTGCCAGTGGAGCCTATAAGCCCCGGAAACCTCACACTTTCACATTGACCTATCCGAAGGTGCGTCCTTGTTCCTCGACCCACATCCGAGATCGGATAGTGCAACGGAGCCTCAATGACAACGTGATATATCCTGAAATGACACGCAGTTTTATTTGGGATAACATGGCCTGTCAGAAGGGCAAGGGAACAACTAAAGCCATGGACAGACTGGACAGCTTTCTCCACAGGGTTTTCATCAACAACGGAAATTCTGTTGAAGGGCTGTCCGTTCTGCAGGCAGATGTTCACGGATATTACAGAAACATGCGTCATGAGGATGCAAAAGCCTGTTTCTCCCGGCATCTGGATGAGCAGACAGTAGATCAGTCTATGAAATGGCTACAGCGGCAATACCCGTATGAAGTAGGCTACGAGCCGGGTTCTCAGATGGTGCAGATACTCGGAATCAGCCTACTCGACCCGATGGACCATACCGTAAAAGAGAGATTGCGTGCGAAGGTCTACGAACGGTACATGGATGATTTCTACATCATAAGCAACAGCGTTTCTTTTCTGGAAGATTGCAGAGATACCATCACAGAGGAATTGGCAAAGCTGGGCATGGAACTTCACCCGGATAAAACCAAAATCTATCCTCTGAAAGAGGGAATCAAAGTGCTCGGCTTCACCTTTCGCCTGACGGACACCGGCAAGGTGATTCGGATAATAAACCCCGGAAATGTGAAGCATGAGAGAAAGAAGCTCTACAGAATGGCTCAGCTCGTCAAGAGCGGCGAGATGACCGAAGAAAAGATGCTGACATGCTATAGATCATGGAAAGCCCATGCCGAGAAGGGCAACTCCTACCAACTCCTTGTGCGGATGGATGAATACGTACAATCTTTATTGGAGGGCATAAAACATGAAGATTATCCAGCTTGTGGGCACGATTCTGGAACGGCACCAGAATGAGAACACCCGGGCAATGGCAGAGGAAATGAAGGCCGTACAGGACTACAACATCATGATGGGAAACCTTGAAGACCCGGCAGAGGGTGAAGAAATGGAGGCAGAAACCAATGGCTAAGAAAAAGACTGTGCAGGAGGTTGTCCACTCTCCGAAGTTCTATCTTGTGAAGGGGTATTACGACACCGGGAAGTGGAGCAAAAAGGCTGTACGCAATGCTGTCGGCAGAGCGTGGATTACAGCGGCAGAGTATCAGGAAATCACCGGGGAGGTTTACGAGGCATGAAAACGACAGTGACCCTTGAAAACAAGGACGTTCGGGAGATCATTGCCAAGTTCCTCGGAGTGAAGACGGAAGACGTTATTCCGAACCGCTATTCTTTCGGGGTGGCGAATATGAGTGCTCAGGAGATCGAGCGGCGCATCTATGGGCCGAAAATGCGGGAGGGTTGAACCATGATTTCTGCATGGCATCTGCTCTGGATTGTCCCGCTCTCTGTTTTTATGGGCATCCTTGTCGTGGCTGTTGTCAGCGGGGGCAAATAAGATGGGGAGCAGAGAAAAAATCTACAGCGTCCTCCGGGGTGCCGGTCTGACACGGGCTGGCGCTTTGGGGCTGATGGGCAACTGGGATTGCGAGAGCAACCTTGAAGCTGGACGGGTACAGGGGGATTTCTCCCCCTACCGTACCGGCTCAAAGCTGTACGTATCGCAGATCACCAGCGGCGTAATCTCCAAAGAACAGTTCATGAAGGATGCAAAGGGCTTCGGACTTGCTCAGTGGACGTACTTCACCCGGAAGGGAAAACTTTACAACTATTGGAGGAACAGCGGCGTTGCTCTGGATGATGCCGAGATGCAGACCCGGTTTGCTCTGTATGAGTTATCAACCGGGGGCGAGTATTCCGGGCTGTATTCTTTCCTGAGATCGTCAGAAGACCTCCGGGCATGTGTTGAGAAGGTCTGCACCATTTATGAACGCCCAGCGGTCAATAACATTGATGCACGGTACTCTGCGGCGCAAAGGCTCGCCGCAGAGATACCGGACGGAGCGGGGGATGTAAATACAGACCCCGGAGAAGAAACCCCGGCTGACGGACAGCAAAGCGGCTCAGAGGAAACACCGAAGGTTGGCTCCCCGTTCTGGCCTCCCCGTGGTTATTATGGCGGCTACCAAGACCCCGGCCTGTGCCGAGGGATGAGCGGCAAGGATGTAAAGCTCATGCGTTCTCTGTTAGAGATCAGGGGCTACGATGTAACCGGGGGTGAGGAATTTGACGAGCAGACCGAGAAAGCCCTTGTCCAGTTCCAGAGCAATCAGAACCTTGCGGCAGACGGCATCTGTGGCAAGAATAGTTGGCATGCGCTGTTGACGGCATAACAGGAAAGGAGCAAAGAAAATGAGTGATGCAATAATTGTTGCACTCATCACAGGGGGCATTTCCCTTTTTGGGTCAGTCCTCGCAATCATTTCCACCAGCCGTAAGCAGACGGCTGAGCTGGACAAAGCCATGGCGGTTATGAAATCTGAAATGTCCTCCATGAAAGAGGACATCAAGAGCCATAACCGCTATGCGCAGATGTTCTCAGAGAATATACCGGCAATAAAAACGCACATGGAAGATGTAGACCGAAGATTGAACAATCTGGAAAGGAGCAAAGCGTAACATGAAACTTCCTGACAAAGTGTACGACATTCTGAAATGGGTGACGATGATTGTTATCCCCGCTCTGGCGACCGCTTATGTCGGTCTGGCGGCAGTTTGGGGATGGCCTTATGCGGATGAGATCGCAAAGACCTCTGCGGTGATCTGCACCCTCCTCGGTGCTCTTTTGGGTATCAGTACGGCGCAGTACAACAAGGGAGAACCGACAGAATACGAAGCAAAGCACATCTCCGAATAAATGACAAATGCCCCGCCTCCTGATGATTTTTCGGGAGGACGGGGCAATTTTTTTGTCTGCTCCCCGTTTTGACGGGCAAGCCTTCGATTTAAGCGGACGTTTCCAGAGGATGTGAATTTATATTACGACACACCGAAAAACCGCATCTGCGAGAAGTACGGCGAAGAAATACCTTGAAATGACGGTTTTCCTGAGAAAAAACGGGCTTCTGGAGCAATTCTGTACGCACGGGATGAATGACGGTTCATTGGTAACAACGCTGGTAACAATAAGCCTGTTTTCCACTGTTTGCCACTGTTTTTTTAGAGGAAAGAGATACGCCAGACAGCCCGTGATTTCTGGACTTCTGGCGTATTCTTTGGTCCGAGTGACTGGATTTGAACCAGCGGCCTCTTGAACCCCATTCAAGACAGAGCCGCCTGATTATGGGCCAAAACGTATACGAAGTAACAACGGGGTAACAATAGCTCAAATTGCGTTGGTGATGCGTTCGAGATCGGCGTAACTCACATCCTGATAGTAACGGAGCATTTCTGTTGAGGTGTGACCGATGAGGGCGAGCTTGTCCTTGTCTGCCCCGGCAGTTCTTTTCATTAAGGTGCTGAAGGTGTGGCGGCATGTATGGGGTGAATATTTGTGCCTTTTTATTCCCCCGGCAATTTCCACCATCGGATTGTTTATGCCGATCTGTTCCAGAGCAGGATAGAATGCCTTTTCCGTGAATGTCCGCAAGTCCCAAGCCTTGCCGTCTGTATCAGGGAATAATGCCCCGGTGCCGGTGGCTTGATCGGCAACGAGCTTTTTGATTTTGGGGGAGATCGTGACTGTGCGGCCTTTACCGGCTGTTGTCTTTGCCCCGCCTACCAGAGCGTTGTGCTGTTTGTCGTAGTCAGAGACGGACAGCGAGAGAAATTCAGAAGGGCGAAACCCAGTATAGATCATGCAATAGATGTAATTCGCAAACGGCACTGATCCTGTCGCTTTGCGGATTTTTTCTATTTCTATATCCGTAAAGCTCTCACGGTGTGCGGCATCTTCCCCGGTGACAGTGAGGAATGGTGCGAGATTCAGATTGTCAGGAATAACGTGCCGGGGAATTCCATACTTATACATCAGGCCAACGACAGCACGCATGTTCTCCCGGGTGCGTTTACCAGCGGGGCAGTTGTCGAGGCATTCCTGCAGATCGTCCACGTCTATATCAGAGATGCGGAGAAACCATATATCCTCAAAATGCTTAATTGCCGCCTTGTAACAGTCCATGGTGGATTTCCCGGCGTTATGAGTTGGCAACCATTTATCGTACAGTTCCTTAAAGGTGAGTTTCTGCTTGATTTCTTTGCGTGGATCGCTGGACAGTTTCGACAGTGCGTTAATGGCATCCGTCTTTTTCTGGAAGGTCTGACACCGCCTCTTGCAGTGGCGTTTTCCCTTTTCATCGGTATAATAACCGAGGGTCACAAGGGCTTTCCATTTACCGTTTGGAAGTTGAATAACCGTTCCTTGACCGTTCCCCCGCTTTTTAGTTGATTGGCGTTTGACTACGGCTCTGCCGCAGATCGGGCAGAAGTTGAAGCCCTCCGGGAGATCGGTGCCACACTTCTTGCATGTGTTCATAGTTTAGAACCACAGTATTCGCAGAAGCGTCCTTTCGTCTGTGCTCCGCAGGATGGGCAGACCTTCGGTTCATTTTCTGCGGCAATCCTCGCCTCTGCTCTGGCTTCGGCCTCTGCAGAGGCTTCTTTTTTTGCCCGGATATAAGGAAGTAGTCCCCAAGAGATCAAAGCCCCGCCTACCACAAGGGCGGTCAGGAAATAACCGATAGACCAGCCTCCTTCTGGTGACATGAACCCTGCAATGATGAATAAAGCTCCGATAGCGAATTTGGCTATCATTGCGCCCCGGTTCTGTCTCATTCCGGTGGAGTGTTGCCGGGAATCTCCTTGCATGAGCTTCACGCATCGGGGGCAGGTGTACCGTCTGTTTTGCCTGTTGTACCTGTAGCCGTGGTTTGCGTCAAACTGCCGTCCGCAGTATTCGCACTTAACCATGTGTTTCTGTGCCATAGTCATTGCCTCCTATTTAGATGTAATCAGAAAAGACCAGTATTAAGCCGTCTGCTGGTTTTCTTTTTCTTTCGGGATGTATACGAAGCCGTAGTCCTCCAAATCAATAGCGACCTTGCGCCGGGTTTTTTCGTCTGCCTGTCTCCATGATCTGACAAGGGCTTTTTCCTCTCCACCGTAAAAATTCTCCGGTGAGATCGTTTCCTCATCATAGATCAGGAAGTCCAGCGTTACATTGAAGTATTGGGCAACCTTTTTCAGGGTGGAAACCTTGGCGTTTTCATAGCCTTTCTTCCAGAACCCGTCAATAGTGGTATAAGGAATCCCCGACTTCATAGAGAATGTCCTTTTATTTAGACCGTGCTCAGCCATCAGCCAGTCCAGTTTGTCCAGAAATGTCATATTCATTGCCTCCCGGTGATCGGATGAGGATACCATAGCACAATCTTTTCTCTTTTGCAAGAAAAATTTTTCCCCGCAGGGTAAATTCACGGTTGACAATTTACCCTGCGGGGTGTACTATTGCACCATCAGATACCCCACAGGGTAAATAAATCTTAATTCGGAGGCAATTAAAATGAAATTCGTTATCTACACTGATTACCGGGCAAACAAGAAAACCCCTTATGAATATGAGTTGATCGAAGCCGCTGATCTGCTTGAAGCGATCTACAAGGCAGACGAACTCTGGAAGGTCAAGACCGAGGACGATGAAAAGGCCGTGTACCTCATGAGGATTATGCAGAAGGAAGGCAAGACCGAGAGGAAAGAGGGCTACAGAGAAGAAAAGTACAGAGCGGTTCTCTGCAGAAGGTCTTTCGGGTGGCATCTGAATGATATGAAGAACAGTGAAAGTGAGCATACAACGACCCGGTGCTTCAATAAAGACATAAGCTGGTTTGAATGAGCCGAAACCCCGCAAGGGGTCGAGAGGAACCGCCCCACCTCTCCTGATGATGGCAGGGCAGAAAGGAAAAAGACAATGGCATATATGAGTTATTGCAGACATGAGGGAACACTCTCCGAATTGAGAATTTGCCTTGAAGATGCTACGGAGCATGCGAATGAAGAAGCTCAGTACAAGGTAAGCGACAGAGAGATCGAGTGCTTCAAGCACATCATTACCGAGGTTTATGATTTCATGAATGAAATGTGCCTGTTGGATAGTGACGGCGAGCTTGATTTCGATGAACTCGACAATATCTGTGAGAAGATGGCGAAGAGCTATGATTGTGAAGATGAGGGCTGAACAATGAAAAAGACAATCACATTGACCCATGAGCAAGCAAATGATCTGGTTTGCTACATCTTAATGACAACGAATTACCGGAAGGGCGAGCGGGAGGCTTGGGAGAGCCTCGCAAGGGAGAAAATGAGTGACGGAACATTGAAGTTCCCGAACGCCCCGGGCAATGCTCAGTTCTGGCAGGAGATGGACACCAAGCTTGATGAAATCAGGAACATTATTGATAACGCAACTCTTAAATGAAGTCGAAACGGGGCGTTGCCCCGTCTGGTATGGGATCGCCTCCTGCCACTGATGATGATAGGCGAGAAAGGATAACACAATGGCTGCTAATGTTGAGACTATGTTTTCTGTGAGGGAAAAGCCGTGGCACGGCTTGGGGACTATCGTAGCGGAGGCTCCGAAGTCTGAAGATGCTCTCCGTCTGGCTGGGCTGGACTGGACGATTGAGAGCAACCCGGTTTTTGATGGGCTGGGCAATGTGATTCCGGGTTATTTCGCAAACACCCGTAGCTCGGACAAGAAGGTGCTGGGCATTGTCGGAAGCCGGTACAAGATCGTCCAGAACAAGGATGCGTTCGACTTCACGGACAATCTGATTGGTGAGGGAATCACCTACGAGACGGCAGGAAGTCTGCGAGGGGGCAAGACGATCTGGTTACTCGGCAAGATGCCCGAGCGGTACATTGCCGGTGATAAGTTCGAGCCGTACATCTGCTTCACCAATACCCATGACGGGACGGGTGCTGTCAGGGTGTGCATGACCCCGGTTCGTGTGGTCTGCAATAACACTCTGAACATGGCTCTTTCGGGTGCAATTCGGAATTGGTCTGCGATTCACAGTCAGAACATCGGGACAAAGCTTGCAGAAGCCCGGCAGACCCTTGAGCTTGCGGATCAGTACCTTGTCCGTCTGGATGAAGAAGCTGACAGGCTTGCCAATGAGTCGATGAGCGAGGGCGAGATGAGGGATACGCTCAAGAAGATGTTCCCGGTAGATGAGGATGCCACGGACAGGCAGATCAAGACCGCAGAGAAAGCGCAGGACGAAATTATGATCTGCACTCTCCGTCCTGATCTGATTCAGTTCCTCAACACCAAGTGGGGTTTCCTGAATGCGGTGTCCGATTGGGTGGGGCATTCTGAACCGGTTCGCCGTACCCAGAACTATGACGAGAACCGCTGGGGCAATATCATTGGTGGGCATTGGATGCTGGACAAGGCCATGTCCCTTGTGGGTGCGGCGGCATGAGTGATTACGATTACGATGCGCTGAATTATCTGGAAGGGCGTTGCATGGATTCTGCCATAGAGGATGAAAAGCAATGCTACCCGGTTTACGATGAGGATGATTACCCATTCCCATCTGCCCCGGAGGATGAATACGGCGAATATTGAGCCGTGAAGGTCGGGAGCGGGTTAACCCCCCGCTCCCGTAAAGCGCAGACGGCAACGGCGAAAGCCTGTGACCGTGTGGTATCTGTGAAAGGGGGTGAACGAAGATGCTTAATTTACGGCGTGTGCTCGATGTGGAGGGCATCCCGGTAAAGACCGTTGCCGAATTGTGGGGCTGTTCCGAGAAGACAGTCAAGAACAAGACTTCGGGGCGGTCAGATATGACCTATAAAGAGGCGAAAAGCCTGAAGGGAATCCTCCCGAAGTATGACCTTGACTATCTGCTGGCAGAGGAAAAAAAGGCGTGATCTGGAAGGAGGCGAGGCAATGGCTATGACAACCCTTGATGATCTGCTGGCGGTGCCGGGAGAGGTCCTAACGTGCGCTCAGGTCGCTCCATTTCTGGATGCGAACCCCGGAACACTTCACGATCAGGCTTTGGAAGACCCTACCATGCTGGGTTTCCCGGTGGTAGTCGCAAAAAGCCGGGTGAAGATTCCGAAACGGCCTTTCGTTCTGTTCATGACGGAGGGCATAAAAAAATACGAAGATCTGGAGGCAAAGAAATGAACGAAGAACAGAGCTTGATTGTGGT
>JAFSFK010000200.1 GCA_017435245.1 Oscillospiraceae bacterium
CATAACGGAAGCCCAATTCCTTTGCCAGCGCCTTGGCGATGGTGCTCTGACCCGCACCGGCAGGACCGTCGATTGCGATAGAGTAAGTCTTAGCCATTATTGTTTCCTCATTTCCTTTATTCTTGGCGCAGCTTACTTAAAGCAGCTGCCTCCATAGTGACAACTTCGTGGGGTGTCAGGCCGAACTTTTTGCCTGTTTCCTCAGGACTCAGAGGCAATCCGCCTTCCAGGCCGAACCGCAAAGTTAAGAGCTTAGCCTCCTGCTCCGTAAGCGTGGAAAGCAGCTCCAGTATCCGCTGCCGGCTCTGGAAATATGCGGTGTCCTCCACTGCCTGATCATCCTCCGGCGTTTCTTCCGGCTCTTCCCGAGCATTTTCCACCTGCTTGCGGGTCCGGGCGGCAGTGAGCATCTCCCCATAAACCGCTGCGGCACTCACATCGGTGTGCATTGCCTCGGCGATCTCTTCCAGGGTGGGATTTCTTCCCAGCTCTGTCAGCAGCCGCTGATCCACATCCCGGTAATCTTCCATTCCGCTGCGCAGCTTTTGACCCACGCCGCCCGCACGTGCCTGCAGGGTGACCGCTTTTGCAAGATACTGGCGGATCCACCAATCCCGATGGGCTTCAAAATCACCACCGGTGTAGTTCAGAATCCCCTGCCACAAACCCAGACTCGCCTCCTGGATGAGATCCAGCAAAAGCACGCCCCTGCCTGTCATCTGGCAGGCAAGCTCCACACATCGGCTTAAAGAAAGGTCCGTCAGCTGCTGCACTACAGATTCTTTTCCGTCCAGATACTGCTGTGCCAACAGCTGAATATCTCCTGACACAGGGATGGCTGCCAATTCCTCAAGATACAGCCGCAGAGGATCGGTCTGCTCCAGCTCTTTCATCAAGGTTCCCCGCTGCACCAGATCCTGCTCCTGCCGCAGCCGCAGCGCTAAATCTGGGCTTACAGGCAGCTTTTCCAGACCATCCGCATTCAAGGTGATCGCCTGCTGCTCCAGATCCTCCAGGGCTTGCTGCACGTCCTCTTCATCCATGGATTCCACAGCCGCCAAAAAACGGACTGCATCCAACGTGTCACCCGGCTTCAGGGATTCCAGAAGGGTATCCCAAGGATCCGGACCAAAATCAAATTCCAACGGTGTCATTCCAGATAATCCTCCAATCCGAAGTCCACACCCAATTTTTTCAGTTTCTCCATAGCCTGACGCTCAATCTGACGGGTCCGTTCCTTGGACACGCCCAGCACCTTGCTGATCTGCTCCAAAGAATAACAGACACCGTCTGCCATCCCGTAGTGCAGCCGCAGCGTAAGCTGCTGCCGCTCAGTAAGCATCCCCATCAATTCCTCCAGGGTGCGTTTCAATTCCCGGCGGACCAGCTCCTCCTGGGGTTGAGGTGCCTCCAGGTCCTCGATGAGCAACCCAAGGGTAGCATCCTCGCCAGTGGGCGCATCCAGAGAATAGACCTCCGGCAGCAGCTGCAGCAGCTGCTGCACCTTGTCCTCCGGAATACCGGTATGCGCTGCCAGACATTCAGGCGTTGGCTGCTGCCCTGTCCGGTTCGTCAGCTCTGCCCGGGCAGCCAAAAGCTTCCGCATCCGTTCCGCCGTATACTGGGGCACCCGGATCATTCCTGCGTGGTTCATAATACAGCGGCTGATGCCCTGGCGGATCCACTTGGTAGCATATGTAGAAAAACGATAGTCTAAAGTATAATCAAATTTCCTGGCAGCAGCCAAAAGGCCGATACTGCCCTCCTGCACCAGGTCCAGCAGCGGAACACCCCGCCCGGCATATTCCCGGGCAACGGAAACCACCAGCCGCAGGTTGGCATTGACCATCGTTTTGATGGCCTCCTCATCCCCCTGAGCGCACCGCTTTGCCAGTTCCCGCTCCTGCTCGTAGCTCAGCCGGGGATACCGGCCGATCTCCTGCAGGTACTGGTTTACGTCCTCCGTGCCGGTGGGATTCTCTTTCGGGTAAAGGGTCACGCTCATCCTTTGGTTCCCTTACTTTCCATCAACTTTTTTTGCAGCGCCAGCAGATCATCGTCGCTGGATACTTTTGAACGCTGTTTTTCATTTAAGACGATACGGACACAATCGTGGAAGGCATCCTCATTCACAGGTCCCTGGTGCTTTTGGCAAATGCCGGTGATATGGGACATCTCCTGAGCCGTCAGCTCTGAAAGCACCGCAACAGACACTTCCAAGCCCTGCTTATGCCGGGTCTGGAGCTGGGCAAATACTCTGCCCAGCAGCTCCACGGAGAAATCCTCACCTCGAAGCATTCCCGTCTTATCCAGCAGCGCAGGCTCCCGGATCACCTGTGCGATGATTCCCTCTTCCGCCATAGCGGATTTCATATTATCGTAGCGGATGGACCGGTCCTTAGGCTGCAGTGCCTGCATCGGCGCCAGATCGATCTTCTCCTGACGCTTGCGCTCCCGTGCCATGCGCCGCTTGAATGCCTTGTTCACTTCCAGCTTCATGGCATCAAGGCTGATACCGGCACTCTCCGCCACCCGGCCGCCGTAGACCTCCCGCTTGACTGAGCTGTCCAGGGTGCTGATGAGCTCTGCCGCTTCCTGGACGAATTTGATCTTCTCGTCATCAACACGGAGATCGTATTTGCTGCGAATGGCATTGAGCTGGTATTCCACCCGATTGGCAGAATCCTCAAGCAGCAGCTTAAACCGGTCTGCTCCGAATTTGTGCAGAAATTCATCCGGGTCCTTGGCATCCTTCATCCGCAGGACCTTCACCTGAATACCTGACTTTTCCAACATAGGAATGGCCCGCTGTGCTGCCCGCTGTCCGGCCTCATCGCCATCATAGGTCAGCACCACCTGCTCTGTGTAGCGGCTCAGAAGTGTCACCTGCTCTTCTGTCAGAGAAGTACCCAGAGATGCCACCGCATTGTCAAAGCCGTACTGGTGCAGGGTCACCACGTCGATATTGCCCTCCACCAGGATCATATAAGGCTGCTTGGTCTTCTTGGCAAAATTCAAACCAAACAGATTCTTTCGCTTGTTAAAGATCAGCGTTTCATTGGAGTTGAGGTACTTGGGCTTGGAATCGTCCAGTACACGCCCACCGAAACCGATCACATTTCCCCGGACATCAAAAATGGGGAACATCAGCCGGTTGCGGAACCGATCGTAGATCCGTCCGTTTTTCTCACCCACCAGATCTGCATCCCGCAGTTCCTTATCCGTGTAGCCTTTTTTGCGCATAGCATCCACCAGCGCATTCCAGGAATCCGGGGCATAGCCGATACCGAAGCGGGTAACGATGGACTTGCTCAGTCCACGTCCTGCCACATACTCCAGACACTTGGCACCCGCAGGGGCATATAGCTGCTGGTAGAAGAAACGTCCTGCTTCTTTCATCAGTGCCCAAAGCCGCTCCTGCTGGCGGTAACGGCTTTGATACTGCTCATCCTCCGGCACTTCCATACCGGCCCGCTTAGCAAGGGAACGGACCGCATCGGGGTAGCTCAGTCCCTCCACTTCCATCATAAAATTGACAACGCCGCCACCCTTATGGCAGCCAAAACAATAGTAAATGCCCTTATCCGGTGCTACGGAGAAGGATGCAGTCTTTTCCCCGTGGAAGGGGCAAAGGCCGAACATATTGGCGCCGGAGCGCTTTAAGCTTACATACTGACCCACCACATCCTCAATGGGATTGCGGGCTACCAATTCATCGATAAATGATGCGGGAAACGCCATGATTTGCCCCTCCTTTCACAAAAATTAATCAGAATGATTTATTATAACACACTTTTACCGAACATTCCACCCCATGGGAATGAAAAGTTCCGTATATTTGTCCACAGCGTAATTATCGGTCATACCTGCTATGTAATCGCAGACCGTCTGCTCCATTCCGTCGAAGGACAGCTGGGGCTGGAAGTCTTCGGGGATAGCCTCAGGGTGTGAATAGTAGTACTCGTACAGCCGCTTCAGCATCGCCTTGGCTTTGACCTCCTCCCCCTTGGCGATGGGGTTACGGTAGACACGCTCAAACATAAAGGCTCTCAGCTCCGCCAGCGCCTGCGCCACCTTATCGGAAAGCATTACCTCTCCTGCTTCCCGTGATGCACGGATGGCATCGCAGACCAGTGTGTCGATTCGCTCGGAATGGTTATTCCCCAGAACCTTGGCAATGGATCTGGGGATATCCTCGTTAGTGAGTATACCAGCCCGGATAGCATCGTCGATATCGTGATTGACATAGGCGATCTGGTCTGCCCGGCGGACGATCCTGCCTTCCATCGTCTCCGGAAGCCGGTCACCGGTATGACCAAGGATGCCCATACGCACCTCATAGCTCAAATTCAGACCGGAGCCGTTCTTTTCCAAAACATCCACCACCCGCAGGCTCTGCTCATTGTGGCGGAAAGGTTTTCCGGTGGCTTCGCTCAAGGCGATCTCGCCGGCGTGACCAAAGGGCGTATGTCCCAGATCGTGACCCATAGCAATTGCTTCTGTCAGATCCTCATTGAGATTCAGCGCCCGTGCCATGGTTCTGCCGATCTCGGCAACCTCAATGGTATGGGTCATCCGGGTACGGTAGTGATCACCCTCAGGGCTAAGGAATACCTGAGTCTTATGCATCAGGCGTCGAAAGGCCTTACAGTGAATGATCCGGTCGGTATCCCGCTGATAGCAGGTACGCACATCATTTTCTTCCTCCGGGCGGACCCGGCCCCGGCTCTCGTCAGAAAAGGCTGCCTTGGGATCCAGCTGCTGATGCTCTCGCCGCTCCATCTCTTGCCGAATGGTCATACTGCCGTCCTTTCTACCGGGAACGCCCGGTACTCCTGTCCGATCTCCATACCCTCCACAGTACCGGAGGTCATATCCGTCACCCGGTCCAGAAATTCCTGCATCCGGGGTGCGGCAACCAAAATTTCCAGTTCCACCTCAGCACCGAACTGGGTATCCCGGATAACGCCGTCAAAGGCTTCTACCTCCAGCTTCATCCGCTCATAGAAGGTGTAGGGACACGGAATATACAGCACGCTCCAGACACGCTTCATAGACTTGCCTGCGGCATCAATGGCGATCTTGGCACCTTTTGTGTACGCACGGACCAGACCGCCAGCCCCCAGCAACACGCCGCCAAAATACCGGGTCACTACACAAACAACATTGTATAAATTCTCCCGCTGCAGTACCTGCATCATGGGGTTGCCTGCAGTACCACCGGGCTCGCCGTCATCGGAAAAACGCATGGCGCCGTCCTTGATGATGTACGCCCAGCAGTTGTGGGTGGCATCGTAGTGCTGCTTTTTCATAGCTGCAATTTTTTCCAGGGCTTCCTCTTCTGTTTCCACCAGCCAGCACCTGCCGATGAAACGGGATTTTTTCTCTATAAATTCGTCCTCACCATAGCCGGTGGGAACCAGATATTCGTCCAACAAATTCTCCCCTTTCTCGTTAAGGAGATTGCCACACCAGTCTGCAGACTGGTTCGCAATGACAGCTGTTTTTTAGAGTTCTTTCGTAATATAATCTTTCAATCTGCCGTAAAGGATAGGATCTACAATGGTTTCCACCAGGATGCCCTCAACCGTATAATCCACATTCAGCACCTGGGCGTTTTTGTGGAGGGTGTCCACCATGGAACCCATAGAATAAGGCAGCGTGACGATAATATGATGGCGGCTGTGGCCCAAGGTTCGCTCAATGGCTTTTAGCAGGTCATCCATACCCTGACCCGTGGCGGCGGACATTTTCACCACGTCCTCACCGATGGGGATCTCCTCGGCGCTCACCAGATCTGCCTTATTGTAGCAGCGCAGCACCTGGGTATCCGGCTTTGCCAGCTTGCGAATCAAGCTTTCCACCACGGCAATGTGCTCCTCACGGTTGGGATCAGCCGAATCGATGACGTGCAAAAGAAGGTCTGCGTACTCCAGTTCTTCCAGGGTTGCCCGGAAAGCATCCACCAGATGGTGGGGAAGCTTGGCGATAAATCCCACAGTATCGGATAATACCACATCCAGATTGTCGGAAACCGTCAGTTGCCGGGAGGTGGTATCCAGGGTGTCGAACAACCGGTTATTGGCGGGGATGCCGGCACCGGTGAGTTTGTTCAGCAAGGTGGATTTTCCTGCGTTGGTATAGCCCACGATGGCAACCACCGGCACAGAGTTTTTCATTCTGCGCTCCCGCTGGACGCCACGGACCTGCCGCACCTGCTCCAGTTCGCTTTGCAACCGGGCAATCCGTTCACGAATATGCCGACGGTCGGATTCCAGCTTGGTCTCGCCGGGACCACGGGTACCGATGCCGCCACCCTGCCGGGACAGGCTCTTACCCATACCGGAAAGCCGGGGCAGCAAATATTTATACTGGGCAAGCTCCACCTGTAGCCGGCCTTCCCGGGTCTTTGCCCGCTGGGCAAAAATGTCCAGGATCAAAGCGCTGCGGTCCAGAACAGTAACCCCCAGGATTTCTTCCAATGCCCGGATGTGACCGGGAGAGAGCTCGTTGTCAAAGACCACCATGGTGGCCTCGGTGAACTCCACCAGCATCTTCACTTCCTGCGCCTTGCCCTCACCGATGAAGCTGTGGGAATCGGGAGTATGGCGATTCTGCAGGATCTTGCCGGTACAGAAGCCGCCGGCAGTTTCCAGCAGTGCTTCCAGTTCTTCCAGTGTCTCGTCGGTAGCCGTCTGCTCCTTGGTAAAGCAGTCGGCATTGAGTCCCACAAGCACCGCCCGCTCCTGTTTTGTTTCAAAGGTAGCTTCCATATTTCCTCCACACGGCAAAAAGCCGCCGATAATAACCATAATTTGATTTATTATATCATATTTTTTCTGTTCAAACAATGTTTTTCGCAAATTCTCCAAAGAAAAATCATTGCCAATCGAAAGAAAAGCACTTATACTGACATTATTCCAAAAAAGGAGAACGCATATGAAACATTTTCTGATCCTCGTATTGGCTGCCGCCCTTCTGTGCGGCTGCTCTGCTCCCCAGACAGCAACCGTTGAGACCCAGCCGCCGATCCAATTGCCGGAGCCTCAACTTTCAAACACGGAAGCACCCACCGAAGCACCCACCGAAGCGCCCACTGAAGCCACCAAGCCTCCCATATCTGAAAACACCGTTACATTCCAGTACTGTACAGAAGACCTGAAGGAATATGCTGTTATCACCGGCTTTGATCCCAACGGCAGCACGGTCTGGTCCTACGAAACACCCCATTTAGATATGGCTCAGATGGTTCGGGTATCTGATGTAGGCATCTGGCAGGACAGATATTATTTCATTGAGGACCGCACTGTGGTTGCTTTGGATCTGGCCACCGGCGAAGTACTGTGGAAAAACAGCGACTTCATCGGCGCACCTGCCGGACAGGAAGCTATGTACATCGACACCGACGGAACCGTATACCTGTGCGGTTATCTGGGACCGGATTTTTATGCCATCAGCTGTGAAGGCAAGACTCTGGCACGAACCGATTCCTTTGATCCCAATTGGTTCTGGCCCTACAAGCTTGAAAAAACAGGAGACGGCATCGTGATCTACTTTGAAGGCAGTCCGGATGGCTATATGGAAGGAGATCCCCACACAGTCACAGTCCCACTCCCTCTTACATAAAATAACGCAGCCATTGCTTTTCAGAGCAATGGCTGCATTAAAAATCAAAAACCCGCACGAGCATCGTGCGGGTTCTTAATTACTTCAGACCAAATCTCTTGTTGAAGCGATCAACACGTCCACCGGTGTCAACCAGCTTCTGCTTGCCGGTATAGAAAGGGTGGCACTTGGAGCA
>JAFSFK010000201.1 GCA_017435245.1 Oscillospiraceae bacterium
AAAATGGAAAATGGAAAATTGAAAATGATTGTGTCGGCTACGCCGACGTTTTAAATTATTTTCCGAAGGAAAATACCACAATTTTCAACTTTCAACTTTCAATTTTCAATTCGCTCGTCAGAGCGTTAAATCGGAATTTGTAAACTTTTTTATAGGATATTGAAATTGGGAACGGCTGTGGTAGAATATACATAGTTATGTATTATGGAGGGATATGTTCTATGATAAAACGACTTGCCCGGTCCCTCCGGGAGTTTACCCTTTCCGCCATACTCAGTCCTCTGTGTATGATGGGCGAAGTGTATATGGAAGTGAAGATCCCCGGCATCATTGCCAAAATCGTAGACTATGGCATCAAGCCCGGTGCAATGGATGTGGTTCTGCAGCAGGGATTGTGGCTGGTGCTCTGTGCGCTGTGCAGTCTCACCTTCGGTGTTGCGTCGGCGGTGTTTGCTGCCTATGCGGCCACCGGCTTTGCCCGGAATCTGCGCCACGATATGTTCTACAGGGTGCAGACCTTCGATTTTCTCAATATCGATAAATTCTCCACCTCTTCCATCGTCACCCGACTGACTACGGACGTTGCCAACCTGCAGATGACCTTCCAGATGATGATCCGTATGGCAGTACGCTGCCCCATGATGGTGATTTTGGCCAGCATCAATGTTTACCGGCTCAGCCCCCGGCTGTGCATGATCTATTTAATTGTGCTGCCGTTGCTGTGTGTGGGACTGTTTGTGCTGATCAAACTGGTGTTCCCCATCTTTGACCGGGTATTCAAGACTTATGACCGGCTCAATAATGTGGTCCAGGAGAACCTGCACGGTATGCGTGTGGTGAAATCCTTTGTCCGGGAGGACCGGGAGGGAGAAAAGTTTACCACAATTTCCGGGGATATCTACAAGGACTTCGTTAAGGCCGAAAAAATTATGGCTTTCAATGCACCCCTGATGCAGGCGGCGGTGTATATCTGCATTATCGCCATTTCTTATCTGGGTGCCAATATGATCGTTTCTTCCGGTGATACCGTGTTTACCACCGGCAATCTGGCCTCTATGTTTACCTACACCACCCAGATCCTGGGCGGACTTATGATGTTCTCCGCGGTGTTTGTGATGGTGACCCTCAGCCGTGCGCCTATGCGCCGCACTTATGAGCTGCTCACCGAAACTCCTGACCTTACCAATCCGGAAAATCCCGTGATAGAAGTGAAGGACGGCGCAATCGACTTTGACGATGTGGATTTCCGTTATTCCAGGAAAGCAAGCCGCAATGCCCTTGACGATATTACCGTGCACATCGATTCCGGTATGACGGTGGGAATCCTGGGTGGTACCGGTTCCAGCAAATCCACGCTGGTACAGCTGATCCCACGGCTTTACGATGTAAGTCAGGGCAGCGTGAAGGTTGGTGGTGTGGATGTCAGAGATTACGACCTGACGGCTCTGCGGGACAGCGTTGCTATGGTGCTGCAGAAGAATGTTTTGTTCTCCGGTAGCATCAAGGAGAATCTGCGCTGGGGCAACCCCAATGCAACCGATGAAGAAATGATCCATGCCTGCAAGCTGGCTTGTGCCCACGACTTTATCGAATCTTTCCCCGACGGCTACGATACTCACATCGAGCAAGGCGGTAAAAACGTTTCCGGCGGCCAGAAGCAGCGGCTGTGTATTGCCCGGGCGCTGCTGAAAAAACCGAAAATTTTGATCTTGGACGATTCTACTTCTGCAGTGGATACCCACACCGACGCCCAGATCCGCAAAGCCTTCCGGGAGGAGATCCCCGGTACCACCAAGCTGATCATCGCCCAGCGGGTGGCATCGGTGCAGGATGCAGACTTAATATTGGTGATGGACGGCGGACGGATCGTCGCCTCCGGCACCCACGAGGAACTGATGCAGACCTCTGCTATCTACCAAGAGGTTTATTATTCTCAGAACAAAGGGGGTAACAGCTAATGCCTCCTGTGAAAATGATGGGCGACGGCCGCAAGGCTAAGAACCCCAAAAAGACCCTTTCTCGTCTGATGGGTTATATGAAGCCCTACAAATGGCGCCTGATCGGTATGGTGGCATGCATCATCCTTGCCACCGTGGCGCAGGTTGCCAGCAACAGCTCTCTCAATACACTGATCGAGGACTATATCAAGCCTATGCTTGGAAGTGCTTCCCCGGATTTCGGACCGCTGATCAGGTTTCTGTGTCTGATGGGCTGCCTGTATCTGGCAGGCCTCCTGGCGTCGTTTTTACAGCAACGGCTGATGGTCCGGGTGGGTCAGGGAACCCAGAAGATCATCCGGGACGAGATGTTCACCCATATGCAGAAGCTGCCCATCCGGTATTTTGATACCCACCCTGTGGGCGATTTGATGAGCCGCTACACCAGCGACATCGACACCTTACGGCAGATGATCTCTCAGGCCATCCCCCAGTGTATCCAGTCGGCCATTACCATTATTGTGGTGTTCTTTGCGATGCTGTTTACATCACCCATTCTGACGGGGGTGGTGGTGATTACCGTTGCAGGGATCCTGTTTATCACCAAAGTGGTGGCGGGGCATTCTGCAAAGTTTTTCATCGGCCAGCAAAAGGCTCTGGGTGCGGTGAACGGCTATGTGGAAGAAATGATAAACGGCCAGCGGGTGGTAAAGGTGTTCTGCCACGAGGAAGTTTCCAAGAAGGAATTTGACAAGCTCAATGACGATCTGCGGTCAAATGCCTTCAAAGCCGGCGCTTTTTCCAATATGATGGGCCCGGTGAACAACAACCTCAGCTATATCCAGTACGCTATCCTGGCAATCGTAGGCGGTCTGCTGGTCATTGCCTCTGACGGCAATCTGCTGACCACCGGCGCACTGGTATCCTTCCTGCTGTTCTCCCGTACTTTCAACCAGCCCATTGGCCAGGTGAGTAACCAGATCAATGCCATCGTAATGGCTCTGGCCGGTGCGGAGCGGATCTTCCAGCTGATGGACGAGGAAGAAGAGGTGGATGAGGGCTATGTGACCCTGGTCAATGCCAAGGAAGACGAAAATGGAAATATTGTCGAGTGCGCTGAGCGCACCGGAAGATGGGCCTGGAAGCATCCCCATCAGGCGGACGGTTCTGTTACCTACACCGAGCTCAAGGGCGATATCACTATGTACAATGTGGACTTTGGCTATGTACCGGAGAAAACAGTGCTTCACGATGTGACCCTCTATGCCCATCCGGGTCAGAAGCTTGCCTTCGTGGGCGCTACCGGTGCGGGCAAGACCACCATCACAAACCTCATTAACCGCTTCTACGATATTGCCGATGGCAAGATCCGCTATGACGGCATCAATATCAATAAGATCCGAAAGGCAGATCTGCGCAGAAGTCTTGGCGTTGTTTTGCAGGATACCAACCTGTTCACCGGTACGGTGATGGACAATATCCGTTACGGCAAGCTGGATGCAACCGATGAAGAATGTGTTTATGCTGCCAAGCTTGCCAATGCCCACGATTTTATCACCCGCCTGCCGGAGGGTTATGACACCATGCTCACCGGCAACGGTTCCCAGCTGAGTCAGGGTCAGCGGCAGCTGATCGCCATTGCCCGGGCGGCAGTGGCGGATCCTCCGGTGATGATTTTGGATGAGGCTACCTCTTCCATCGACACCCGCACAGAAGCGCTGGTGCAGAAGGGTATGGATGCGCTGATGAAGGGCAGGACCACCTTTGTTATTGCGCACCGTTTGAGCACAGTCATGAATTCCGACTGCATTATGGTACTGGATCACGGTCGGATCATTGAGCGGGGCACCCACGAGGACCTGATCGCCGAAAAGGGCACTTACTATCAGCTCTATACCGGCGCATTTGAACTGGAATAAGAAAAGATCCGGGAGCGAAAGCTCCCGGATTTTTGTATGCAAAATTCCGATTTAACGCTCTGACGAGCGAATTGAAAATTGAAAATTGAAAGTTGAAAGTTGAAAATTGTTGTATTTTCCTTCGGAAAATAATTTAAAACGTCGGCGTAGCCGACACAATCATTTTCAATTTTCCATTTTCC
>JAFSFK010000202.1 GCA_017435245.1 Oscillospiraceae bacterium
AAAATGGAAAATGGAAAATTGAAAATGATTGTGTCGGCTACGCCGACGTTTTAAATTATTTTCCGAAGGAAAATACCACAATTTTCAACTTTCAACTTTCAATTTTCAATTCGCTCGTCAGAGCGTTAAATCGGAATTTGACCGTAATGGCGATGGGGTGGAGAATGGAGTAAATCTTGAGAATTCGACGGGAAATTACATTTATATCGATTATTACTTGACTATATTGTCGAAATTTGTATAATGTAAATAAAATGTAATTATTTGTTACCATTCACCCGAAAGACGGAGGATATAGATATGAAAAAAAGATGGATCTCAGTTTTGCTGATGCTGGTGATGCTGGTCAGCCTGCTGCCTGTGGTTTCCCTGGAGGCGGATGCGCTGTATGAGAATTATTTGAACCGCAGCCAGGTGGACGGCAGTTACTATACCACCTCTGCGAAAATGGCCTCCAAGCTCAATTCCATCTTTGACGGCTATGCAAATATCTATCACGACTCCGGCTGTACCAACCAGGTGAATGTCTGTATCGGTACTTCCAATGTGAAGAACAACGGCGTGACTATGTATGCCGGTCCCTACGGCGGCAGATATAAAAGTGCCGGTACGTCCTGCTGGATCTATGCTGCCGGTGTATACTACACCTTGTTCGGTGAGGTGGGATTTCAGACACCCGGTCCCAATTCTGAGGCACTGGACCTGAGCGTTACTTCCAGCAGAATTACTTCTTATGAGAACTTTAAGGCCTGGGGTGTCCGGGACGGTGTGGGCGCCCATATCCGTACCACCAACCACTCTATGATCGTTCTGGACTATGACGAGGATACCCTGACAGTTGTGGACGGAAACAACGACGGTGCCGGTACCGTATCCGTGCGGAAATGGTCCTGGGACAGGATCAATAAAACCGTCAATTACATAACCCAGCCCACCGATGCGTATTATCGTTCTGAGTATCCTGTCTATGACTGTGATCACAACTATGAGTGGGCCATTACAAAGAGTGCCACCTGTGTCGATGATGGCGTGATCACCTATACCTGCAATAAGTGCTCTGACAGCTATACTGAGCGGATCTCTCCCGCCGGTCACGATTTCAAGAATGATATTTGTGTGGTATGCGGTGCGGCGGATACGTCGGTGCTGAAGGGAACCTGCGGTGCAAATCTGAGTTGGACCCTGCGTACCGGCACCCTTACGGTTACCGGCTCCGGTGCGATGTACGATTATGGCTATGGCGGTGCACCGTGGTTTAAGAACCGTACCTCTATTAAGTCGGTGGTCATCGATGATAAGGTCACCAGTGTGGGCGATTATGCCTTTGCCTACAGCGACAAGCTGGGCGAGGTGGAGATCGGCGACGGAGTAAAGGAAATTGGCGATTTTGCGTTTCAGGCATGTGCGGGCATAACGGCGCTGACTCTGGGAAACGCCGTGCAGACCATCGGCTTGGAGGCATTTAAGTACAGCGCTATCACAAGTTTGACGATCCCTGACAGCACGACTTATATCGGTGATCTGGCCTTTGGCTTCTGTGAAGCCCTGGGGCAACTGCGTCTGGGAAAGAAAGTGACGACCATCCGGGATTATGCCTTCTATAACACCCCCAGTCTGAAAAAGATCACATTCACGGGAAGCGCTCCTGCTATCGGCGTGGAGGCGTTCCTGAATGCCAAAGCCACCGCCCATTATCCCACAAACGATCCCACTTGGAACGACAACGCAATGCAGGATTACGGCGGGGATCTGACCTGGAAATCCTACTATCAGGGACTTAATCAGGTGAACGGCGCTTGGGGTTACTACGAAGAAGGCGTTCTACAGAAAAATTATACCGGTCTGGTGCCCCACACCAACGGCTGCTGGTACTATGTCAAAAACGGTTATATCAGCTGGACTTATACCGGCCTTGTGAACCATAGTGACGGAAAATGGTACTATGTTCAGAAGGGTGCCGTTAACTGGAAATATACCGGCTTGGTGCAGCACACCAACGGCGGATGGTTTTACGTTGAGAAAAGCGTTATCAACTGGAGCTATACCGGTGTTGTAAAGCACACCAACGGCAGCTGGTATTATGTTGAGAAGGGCAGTATCAAGTGGACTTATACCGGCCTTGCCAAGCATACCAACGGCAGTTGGTATTACATTAAGAAGGGTGTGGTGGACTGGAAGCACACCGGCTTGGTGCAGCACACCAACGGCAGCTGGTATTATGTGAAGAACGGCGTTATCAGCTGGTCTTATACCGGCCTCGTGCAGCATACCAATGGTGCTTGGTATTACGTGGAAAAAGGCACCATTAATTGGAAATATGCAGGTCTCGTTACCCACACCAACGGCAGCTGGTATTATGTGGAAAAGGGTTCCATCAACTGGAGCTACACCGGACTGGGGCAGCATAGTAACGGGAAATGGTGCTATGTCCGTAAGGGTGCGGTCGATTGGAATTATACCGGCTTGGTGCAGCACAGTAACGGCAGCTGGTATTATGTCGAGAAGGGTGCGATCAACTGGAATTATACCGGCTTGGTGCAGCATAGCAACGGCGGTTGGTTTTACGTGGAGAAGGGCACAATTAAGTGGAGCTATACCGGCTTGGTAAAGCACAGCGACGGGCGGCTGTAT
Organism: Oscillospiraceae bacterium; assembly: GCA_017435245.1. Taxonomy (GTDB): domain Bacteria; phylum Bacillota; class Clostridia; order Oscillospirales; family Oscillospiraceae; genus Faecousia. The sequence continues at coordinate 2,632 of JAFSFK010000202.1, forward strand.
TACGTGAAAAAGGGTATGATCAGCTGGACCTTCACCGGCTTGGCGCAGGATTGTAACGGCACGTGGTATTATGCCCAGAAGGGTGCTGTGAACGGAAAGTACACCGGCCTGGTGCAGCATACCAACGGTGTGTGGTATTGCATCCGCAACGGTAAGCTGGACTGGGGCTATACCGGTTTAATGAAGCACACCGACGGTGTACTATATTATATCGAGAAGGGACAGATCAACTGGAGCTATTCCGGTGCTGTCCAGCATAACGGCCAGACTTATAACGTTGTAAAAGGCCGTGTGCGGTAAGTTAAAAATGATCGCCCGGGGAGCTCCCCGGGCGATTTTGTGTACAGTCAGGACAGATTCTCCACCCCTGAAAAGACTCAAATTCCAATTTCTCGAGCTGTTTGACATATGCACCATCCAAGCCTTCCCCTTGAGGGCGCCCTTGTGGCTAGAAATAAACGATTGCCGGTGGCAATCGCTCCTTAATTACCAGGTGGCCCGGCGTAAGCCGGGTCGGATGAGGTGTACAGTAAAAAGTTGCGAGTTTGCCGGAAACAAATGTGAAAATGTAACATTTCACTGCACACCTCATCAGTCAAAAATTAATTTTTTTTTTGCCAGCTTCTCCTCAAGGAGAAGCCT
>JAFSFK010000203.1 GCA_017435245.1 Oscillospiraceae bacterium
AAAATGGAAAATGGAAAATTGAAAATGATTGTGTCGGCTACGCCGACGTTTTAAATTATTTTCCGAAGGAAAATACCACAATTTTCAACTTTCAACTTTCAATTTTCAATTCGCTCGTCAGAGCGTTAAATCGGAATTTAAAGAACCATAGAAAAGCCCTCTGTGCGCTGGGCGCACAGAGGGGAATTACTTTTTAGCCTTCGTCGACTACGATCTCTTTGACCTGCAGGCCGGGGTTGCGCTTGCAGGTGAAGTCGATGGCCCAGAAGCTGCTGAACACCAGCAGGCTGCGGCCACGATAATCTTCCAGCAGCTCGGCATCTGAGCCCAGATTCATATCGCTGAGATCGCCGGGATAGCTGTCGATGAGACGGATCTCCTCGTAGGGGAGCATTTCCATCCGCAGATCCACGCCGTATTCGTTCTTCATCCGGTGCTGGAACACATCCAGCTGCAGCGTACCGACAACGCCCACGATGACCTCTTCCATACCGGAATTGGGGACCTTGAAGATCTGAATGGCACCCTCCTGAGCGATCTGCTCCGTACCCTTGACGAACTGCTTGCGCTTCATGGAATCCTTGGCGGACACACGGCAGAAATGCTCGGGGGCAAAGGTGGGGATACCGGAATAGGTAAACTTCCTGCCGGGGGCAGTGATGGTATCGCCGATGGCGAAAATACCGGGGTCAAAAACGCCGATAACGTCGCCGGCGTAAGCCTCTTCCACGATTTCCCGCTCCGCAGCCATCAGCTGCTGGGGCTGGCTTAGGCGCATTTTCTTGTCGCCTTGCATATGATAGTATTCCGTATCTCTCTGGAACTTGCCGGAGCAGATTCGCATAAAGGCAAGACGGTCCCGGTGGGCCTTGTTCATATTGGCCTGGATCTTGAACACAAAAGCAGAAAAATCCGGGCTGAAGGCATCCACCACGCCGCAGTCAGCGGTTCGGGACAGGGGAGGGGGCGTCAGCTTCAAAAAGGCCTCCAGGAAGGGCTCGATACCGAAGTTGGTCAGCGCAGAGCCGAAGAACACGGGGGACAGCTGACCGTTTCTTACGGCCTCCATATCCATTTCCCGACCGGCAGACAGCAGCTCCACATCGTCGATGAGCTGCTGGTGCTTGGCTTCACTGTCTAAAAGCTGAGCGACCACGGGGTCATACAGGTCGATGGCCTGCTTTTCTGCCTTGGCCTTGCCGTTTAAGCCGGAGAAGAACAGCAGCTCACCTGTTTCCCGGTCATACACGCCCTGGAAATCCTTACCGCAGCCAATGGGCCAGTTCATGGCATAGGTCTCAATGCCCAGCTCCCGCTCCACTTCGTCCAGCAGGTCGAAGGGATCCTGGGTCTCACGGTCCATCTTGTTGATGAAGGTGAAGATGGGGATGTGCCGCATAGCGCAGACCTTAAAAAGCTTCCGGGTCTGAGGCTCAACACCTTTTGCTCCGTCAATGACCATCACCGCAGAGTCCGCAGCCATCAGGGTACGGTAGGTATCCTCGGAGAAGTCCTGGTGACCGGGGGTATCCAGAATGTTGATGCAGAATCCGCCATACTGGAACTGCATAACGGAAGAGGTGACGGAGATTCCACGCTGCTTCTCGATCTCCATCCAGTCGGAGGTGGCGGCACGGGAATTTTTCTTGCCCTTGACAACACCTGCCTGGGCGATGGCACCGCCGTAGAGCAGGAATTTTTCGGTCAGGGTGGTTTTACCGGCGTCGGGGTGGGAGATGATGGCGAATGTCCGGCGTCGGCTGATCTCTTGTTCTAAGCTAGGCATAATATCGACTCCATAAAATGGGATTTTGTTTCAAACTAAGTTAGTTTACCATATTTTTGCTGTGTTTACAAGAGGAGAAAAACAAATTTCCAGTTTATCGAGCTGTTTGGTAAATCCGTCGTCATATATCGTAGGGGTCGATGCCCACATCGACCCGGGCGGATGTGGGCATCCGCCCCTACAATGTTCTAACGAACATCTCATCGCTAAATCGGAATTTTAGCAAAAAAATGGACTCCCGGGTGGGAGTCCATTTTAAGTATGGGATGATTAAGCCTTGCCGGCGCAGCCCAGAACGTTGATCAGCTTGTGACGAACGATCTCCTTGATGTTGGCACGGGCGGGCTTCAGGTACTGACGGGGGTCAAAGTGATCGGGATGATCATTGAAGTACTTACGAACAGTACCGGTCAGAGCCAGACGCAGGTCTGAGTCGATGTTGATCTTGCAGACGCTCAGTGCGGCAGCCTTACGCAGCTGCTCCACGGGAAAACCGATTGCATTGGGCATCTTGCCGCCGTTGGCGTTGACCATAGCCACATACTCCTGAGGCACAGAAGAAGAACCGTGCAGAACGATGGGGAA
>JAFSFK010000204.1 GCA_017435245.1 Oscillospiraceae bacterium
GATCAACACGTCCACCGGTGTCAACCAGCTTCTGCTTGCCGGTATAGAAAGGGTGGCACTTGGAGCAGATTTCGACTCTAATGTCCTTCTTGGTGGAGCCGGTGGTAAAAGTATTGCCACAAGCGCAGCGAATCGTAGTCTGTTCGTAATTGGGATGGATACCTTCCTTCATTCTATTCACCTCTTTCTCGTCATATCAAAGGGCATAAATACCCCAGCAATCTTTAATCGCCCGGATATCATAACACAAGCGAACCAATAATGCAAGTGTTTTTTTCGGAATTTTCTGTTTTTTTCTAAAAGGCTGGCAAAGAAAAGGGATTATCAGGCAGGCAGCGAGATTTTTTGCCGCAGGCAGTGTTTTGAAAAGCGAAAACATACTTTGTGTATTTCAAGATTTTCAAAACGATGATTTGCGGCAAAAAGGCCGCTGAATGACGATCATCACTTTTCGGAGGCAGCCAAATCAAAACGCCCAATTACCCTGGCGGAAGATGGGAATATCCTTTCCGTCCCGTGTGGTTGCCACAATATTCATACTCTTGCAACCGATCATAAAGTCCTCGTGGACCATGGAATCGTTGATACCCAGAGCACGGCATTCCTCCAGGGTCTTATTCTGGAAATCGTCGATGGTATCCGCAAAGCCCATACCGATGGCCAGATGGCAGGCGGCATTTTCATCAAAAAGGGTGTTATAGAACAGCAGGCCGCTTTCGGCAATGGGGCTTGCCTCGGGAACCAGGGCGCACTCACCCAGGTAGGCGGCGCCTTCGTCCATGGCGATGAGGGTCTTGAGCAGCTCCTCGCCCTTTTCCGCACCACATTCCACTACTTTACCGCCTTCAAAGCGCATCCAGAAATTCTCGATCAGCTGACCGTTATAAGAAAGGGGCTTGGTGGCATAGACGATGCCCTCTGCCTTGCCCTTCATAGGAGAAATGAAGCACTCCTCGGTGGGGATGTTGGGATTGAAATAGATGTTCTGCAGACTGGTATCTCCGCCGCCCCGGAACCGGCTCTGGGGAATCAAGCCTACCGTCAGATCGGTGCCGTTGTCGGCAGTATAGTGCAGGCTGTCGATACCAAGGCTGTTGAGATAATCGCACCGGGCCTTGAGGTCAGCATTGTGCTCCTCCCACGCCTTTACAGGGTCTTCGTTCACCCGAGAAGTGAACAGGATCGCCTCCCACAGTTTTTCCATTGCCTTGCCCTTGGGAAGTCCCGGGAATACCTTCTTTGCCCAGGCAGCGCCGGGAACTGCGGCAATGCACCACTGCTGCTTGTTTTCCCGCTGGTCGATATAGGGCTTCAAGATGGGGTGGGACAGCTTTCTGGCAGCTGCCATTTTCTTCATATTTACGCCCTTGAGGCCGTCGGGGTCTTCACTCATAATATACAGACGGCAGGGCAGCACATCACAGAAATGCTGCTGCTTGGCTTTCTGCCACTCCTTCACCTCACCCAGGGTCTTAACGGACTGGTAACGGGTGTGGATCTTCTGCAGAGGCTGATAGTTCCAGTTGACTACCACTTCCTTAGCCTTGGCCTTATAGGCCTCCTCCACCACCATTTTTACAAATTCCGGCTGATCCAGGTCGGCAAACACCTGAACCTCCTGTCCCTTCTGGACATTCAGTCCGCATCGGATGACAAGCCGTGCATATTCACGCAAAACCGTTTTTTTCATAAGGTTTCTCCTTTTTTGTAATATGGGATAATTTTAGCAGTTTTTTCTCTTTTCGTCAATCACAGTTGCATTATTTCCCAAAAGCAACTATAATAAGCAAAAGTCTTTTTGGAGTGGTACATTATGCTGACAAGGGAAGAATTTCAACAACTGATTGCAGGTGGTCCTGTCCTTCTGGACGGTGCTACCGGCTCCAATTTGCAGAAAATGGGCATGCCCCGGGGATGCTGCTCCGAAGAATGGATCCTTGCCAATCCGGAAAAGCTGGTGGCACTGCAGCGGCAGTATGTCCAAGCAGGCTCCAGGATACTGTATGCACCTACTTTCCAGGCGCAGCCGATCGCTTTGGAAAAGGTAGGCTTAGACAAGCAGACCGAATCCGTGAATGCCCATTTGACCGCACTGACCAAAAGCGTCAGCAGCGATGTACTGGTAGCCGGAAACCTTACCACCCTTGCAACTTTTACCGATTCCTGGGATCCGGAGAAATTTGATCTGCTGGTGGAAAACTACCGCAGGCAGATCCGGGGACTTATGGACGGCGGTGCGGATCTTCTGGCTGCGGAAACCCTGCTGTACCCTCAGGAAGCAGAGGCAATCCTGACCGCTGCGGAGCTGGAGGGTGCCGGTGCGGCAATGTACAGCTTTACCATGCAGCCGGACGGTGCTTTGTTTTCCGGAATGGACGCAGGTCCTGTGCTGAAAAGCTTAGCAGATGCCGGCGCTGCGGCCGTGGGATTTAACTGTGTTGCCGCTGACAATCTCACCGCCGGACTGGTTGCGAAATTGCGCCGGTATGTCAGCGCTCCGGTACTGTGCAAGCCCAACGCAGGCAATCCTGTGATTGGAGATGACAATTTGGCCCACTATCCAATGGGACCGGAGGAGTTTTCCTCCATCGTGGATGACTGTATCGCTATGGGTGCAGCCATTGTCGGCGGCTGCTGCGGCACCACTCCGGAGCATATTGCAGCAGTCAAACAAAAACTATAAACCTTATTTTTTACATCACCGCCCAGGCGGTGATGTTTTTTGTTGCAAATTATGTCGAAAGTATGTATAATAACATTGTTATGGAAAGAAATACTAGATTTTACGTGAGCATTAAAAATGCCTTCACCTGGCTGATGGCCGTGTGTTTGGTCTGCTCGGCAGTGGCCCGCATTTTGATCGTCGGTGGGAAAGGAACCGATGTGTGGTGCCAAATCGTTCTGCCTATCGCAGCAGCCTTACTGTACGTCCTCATCGCCCTCCTGGACGGCAAGGAGCATTTCTACCGCACCGCCGTTCCTGTCTGGATGAATTTAGTTTACTACGGCATCATCTTCTGGAAATTCGATTTTGTGCACTATGATGCCCTGATCGGCTGGCTGTTTATCGTGGTCCTTCTGTTCCTGGCAGTGATCTACAATCAAGTCTGCACCGGCAAACGCCCCTTTACCTGGCTGCTGATCCCCCTCCATCTGGCACCCCTTGCCGCCTACGCCTATATCCACCGCAATTTCCTGCTGGAAGGTAATTATCGGTTCCTGCTGCCGGATGCGCTGATGGCGCTGGGCTTGATCATCGCCGTATTTGCTATGCGCATCCACACTGACGGCGAGTATCATCCCACCTGGGGTGACCGCAGTGACGGCAGAAAGATCCGCACTCTGGCGCCCATGGCACAGATCACCGCCTTCTTCCAGGTAGAGCGCAACACCTGCTCCAACCTGTTTGAGGAGTCCTTCGAGATCTCCCACATCGAGCGCTACATCCGTCAGAAGCGTAAGGAAGGCTACACCGATTTCGGTATCAACCACGTACTGCTGGCGGCCTATGTCCGGGGTGTCGCAAAGTATCCTCAGCTCAACCGTTTCATCTCCGGTCAGAAGGTCTACTCCCGTGGCAACGATATCCAGTACTCTATGGTGGTCAAAAAGGAAATGACCATTGAGTCTCCCGACACCTCCTTCAAGGTCCACCTTTCTCCCTACGACACCGCTATCGATATTTACAACAAGATGAACGCTGCCGTTGAGGATGTTAAGAAGAGTATGGAACTGGATTCCAGCCTGGACAGCGTCATCCAGTACCTGAATATGATCCCCAGTGTTGTGCTGAAGTTCGTCGTTTGGCTCTTAAAGCTGCTGGACTATTTCGGATTGCTCCCCAAGTTCCTGCTGGAGCTGAGTCCCTTCCACGGAAGCCTGTTCTTCACCTCTATGGGATCTCTGGGCATCCCTCCCATCTACCACCACCTGTATGACTTCGGCAACCTGCCTGTATTCGGTGCCTTCGGCTGTAAGCGCCGGGCACTGGAGGTTCAGGAGGACGGCAGCGTTGTACAGCGCAAATATGTGGATATGAAGTTCGTTCTGGACGAGCGGATCGTGGATGGCTATTATTATGCTGTTTTCTTCAAGTACTATCGCAGTCTGCTCCGTCACCCCGAAATTCTGGACATCCCCCCCGAGGTCGTCAATCGGGATATTGATTAAACTATGAAGCAGAAAATCTTACAAAAGATTCCTACAGAGTGTCCCTGGCGGGACACTCTGTATTGGTATGATACCATAGATTCCACAAATACCCAGGCAAAGCTCCTTGCCCAGCAAGGTGCGCCTCACGGCACCGTCCTCATTGCAGGCGAGCAAACCGGCGGACGAGGCCGCCTCGGCAGAACCTTTGAATCCTGCGCCGGAATGGGTGTGTATTTATCGGTGATCCTGCGGCCGAACTGTGCTGCGGAAGCGCTGATGCATCTGACCTGCGCCGCCGGTGCGGCTATGTGTGAGGCTGTGGAAAACGTTTCCGGAATTCGTCCCGGCATTAAGTGGATCAACGACCTTGTTGTAAAGAAGAAAAAACTGGGCGGCATCCTAACCGAACTGTCTGTAAACCCCAAACCGGCCTTGTGGATTACGCCGTTGTGGGTGTGGGCATCAATTGTCTGCAAAAGGAATTCTCCGGCGAACTGGAAAATATCGCCACCTCTTTGTCCCTCGCCACCGGCAACCCCATCCCACCGGATGTCCTTGCGGCAGCAATGGTGGAAGCACTGTACAACATGAACGATCGGCTGTTCAACGAAAAAACTGCAATAATGTGTGCCTACCGCCGTCTCTGTGTCACCCTGGGACAGGAGATTTTAATCCACCGGTACAATTCCGTAACGCCCGGAAAAGCGCTGGACGTCGACGATGACGGTGCACTGATCGTCCTGCTGGCGGACGGAACAAAAACTACGGTCAATTCCGGCGAAGTCAGTGTTCGGGGAATGTACGGATATCTCTGATTTTGTTATTGCTTTTTTCTCAGTATCGGTTATAATACTATTAGAACTTTATAGATTTTAGGAGGTCATACTATGAAGGTTATTGGTGTTATCCTGAAGATTTTGGCCGCTTTGGCCGCTATTGCCGGTATCGTCTATGTGGTAGCTACCTACGGCGACAAGATCGTCCTGTGGGCAAAGAAGCTTCTGGGCATTTGTGATTGCGACTGCGAATGTGCCTGCGAGTGTGAAGGCGACTGCGACGACTGCCAGTGCGAAGATGATTGCGATGACTGCGCCTGCGAAGGCTGCTGCAACTGCGACACGGTTGTCGAGCCCGCTGCCGAAGAACCCGCTCCTGCAGAAGACCCCGCTCCTCCTGTGGAAGACGATGCCGTCCAGGCAGAAGAAGCCGATTTTGAAGGTTGATCCTATTGAAAATCCCCCGGTTTGGGCGGTGCACCACAGTGATAAATCGCCTCAAAAAGGCGTTTATCCACGCCATACGGCGTCAAAAATGCTCGTAATACACCAAGTATTTCTGCGCTTTTTCCCTTGTCTGGCGAGAATCTCCGCCTTTTTGAGGTGCGATGCAGTTTTGAAGTAGGAACTTTTCTTCAAGACAAACAATAAAATTCCCGGAATGCTGACGCATTTCGGGAATTTTTTGTGCAGTATTGGAGAAAAGGGACAGTTCAAAACCGGTTTGTCACTATGGCGTACCGCCCTTTGCCGGGGGTTTTTTCTTACCAAAACCACAACAATGTCGTGTGAAAACAATACTCCTCGCCTTGACAGTTTTTCATTATTTTTTATAATGATTGAAGAGAGTCTTTGAAAGAGAGGTAATCCTTATGCTTGATGTCTTTCTTCTGACGCTGAACAAGGTCGGTATTCTGCTGATCTTCATTGCCATCGGCTATTTTCTGCGGCGGCATCACGACCTGCCGGATAACGCAGGCAAGGTACTTTCCCTGCTGTGTACTCTGCTGTTCACTCCCTGCTACACCATCAACACCCTTTACAAGAGCTTCACACGGGAAGTCTTTATGGAAAAAACATTGCTGGTGTGCTTCGGTTTGATCTTTACACTGGCAGCCATTGCTCTTGCATATCTGCTGTCAAAGCCCTTGGCTAAGTCCCCGATGGACCGCAAGTCCCTGATCTATGCCTTCTCCATTCCCAACTACGGATATTTCGGTTATCCCGTTGTAGAAGGTGTGTTCGGCCAAGCGATCCTGGGCGACATGATGGTCTTTATGATCCCCCACAGCATCGCCACCTACTCCTTTGGATACTCCCTGTTTTTAAGCGATAAAAAGGTCAATCTGAAGCGTATCCTGTTGACGCCGATGGTGCTGAGCATTTTCATCGGTGCCGGATTAGGCCTTTCCGGCATTCAGCTCCCGTCGATCGTGTCCAATGCCCTGACCAGCGCAGGCAACTGTATGAGTCCCTGCTCCATGATCCTGGCTGGCTTTATGCTGGGTAAATTCCCACTGAAAAAGCTTCTCACCGGCTGGCGGCCTTACATCCTTACTGTGGTCCGGCTGGTGGGCATCCCTGTGATCTTTGGCATCGTCCTGTTCCTGCTTAAGGTGAAGGGCATCTACTTACTGCTGCCGCTGGTGGTGGCCGGCTTACCCTTGGGGCTGAACCTGGTTGTCTACCCCGAAAGCCTCGGCCACGAAAAGGAAGCTGCCGACAACGCAAAGCTGTGCTTTGTGTCCTACCTGCTGTCACTGATCGTCCTTCCCATCGCCTTTGCGCTGTATAACAAATTGGCTTTATAACAATTAAGATCGCCACCGGAATACCGGTGGCGATCATTCATTATCCGCATCAAGCAAATCCTTGTACGACACATTCAGCGCCTTTGCAATATACACAAGTTCAATATCCGTCACAAAACGCTTACCTGCTTCCAACCGCTGGATGGCATTTTTATCCACATCCAGCCCCAAAAGCTGGAGCGCATCCGCAAGCTCTCGCTGAGATTTATTCTGCTTTTTACGGTATTGAGCAACTTTGTTCCCGCAAACATTGTTGCGCCCATCATCTGCTTTATTCGTAAACATATACGTTTCCCCTTATTGACATTCTGTGCTTGTCACCAAAGAAAGTATATGTTAAAATAACCCTACAATTGACACACACTAGATGTCAATCAAAAATATTGAAACGGAGGCACGTAATATGAATGAGCTGCAGGACGGCCTGTATTACAAAGGATATATCGCAGGTTACCGGGATGGCATTGAAGATGCGCTCAATGGAAGAAACAGAATAGCAGACAAAAATAACATTCTGAATCTTCCGATCAAAGCAATGTCGCTTTCTATGCGTGCCAGCAACTGCCTGCGTCTTGCAGGCTGTATATACATTGCAGATGTAGCTGCGCTTAATGAGCAAGCAATCGCAACAATGCGCAGACTGGGTGTCAAGACTGCATCAGAAATCGCACACTGGTTAGATGAACACGGAATTTGCTATAGTGCTTGGAGCAAATATTTATGAGTAGCCACCAACAACACCAAAAAAAGGCCAGTCTTGGGTGGTTGATCAGAAATTTGATCGGATGAGGGGGGAGCGATGCGAGCGCTGCCGGCGGCA
>JAFSFK010000205.1 GCA_017435245.1 Oscillospiraceae bacterium
CTGTTGCGATGCTCCACCAAAGGCTCCCTTGCCTAAAGGGAGCTGTCAAAAATCTATGATTTTTGACTGAGGGATTTGCAGCAATGGGCATCAGTATACGATACTTTTCGGCGAATTCGTACAGTATCCCCCCGACCCGGCGGTCGCCGGGCCACCCCCCCTTTTGGCAAGGGGGGCGTTGGATTGTACGCCTAACCTTCTGCTCGATAAACCGGAATTTATTATACTATACTTCTCTCTTGATTTCCATATAAAAATGCCGCCCGAAGGCGGCACTTTTCAATAGGTTTTGGGTTTTTCCCGCTTTTGCTCTAAAAGCCAGTCCAGCAGACAAGTTTCGTCATAGGCAAAGTCCCAGCAATTATGGGGCGTATTGTGGCAAAGGGTCAGCCGGGCTTCTCCGCCGGCGCTGATCACCGCATCCACCATTTCCACGGAATTGTTCACCGGAACGATCTCATCCGCATCGCCGTGGAATGCCCAAATAGGCATCTTTGCCTCTGCCAGCGCAGGGCAGCGCCAGGAAAGTCCGCCGCCGCAGATGGGTGCTATGGCGCTGAAAAACTCCGGATAATGGATGCCCATACTCCAGGTTCCGTAGCCGCCCATAGAGATGCCGGTGATGCTGATGCGGGTGCGGTCACTTTGCAGCAGCTCCACCTCATGATCGATCAGTGCCTTCAGCCGCTCCACCTGGCTGTTCCAGTCAAAGCGCTCCTTGCACTGGGGGCAGATCACATAGGCATCGGGATTCCATTTTCCATTGCAGATCCGTTTTACAAGGGAGCGGACAAGAACCGCCTGTCCGTCACTGCCACGCTCCGCAGAGCCGTGGAGAAAGATCACAAGGGGCTTATTTGCACCGGGTTTTTCCGGCGTATAGAGCCAATACGGCATATTGTCATAAAATTTCAGTTCCATAAGATACCTCACAAGTAACCAATGATTAAATCGGCAAGAATTACTGGCGAGAGATTTTGATCCAAATCAAAGTTTGAAAAAGCAGGAATACTTTGTGTATTTCAATTTTTCAAACTGAAGAGTTGGGTCAAAAAATCCGTCAGATCACAGACGATTTATTCAGCGGTTACTCTAACAAAAGGCGCAGGCGTGAAGCCTGCGCCTTTAACAGATACATTACTCTTCGTTCTTGGCCTCGTCGATGATCTTCTGCTGGTTTGCCTTGGGAACTTCCTCGTAACGGACAAAGCTCAGAGTGAAGGTGCCACGGGCCTGGGTCATAGCACGCAGGTCGATGGCGTAGCTGCTCATCTCAGCCATGGGGACTTCTGCCTCGATGACGGTGTTGCCGTCGGAGTCGGGGTTCATACCCATAGGACGGCCACGGCGCTTGCTCAGGTCGCCCATAACGTCGCCCACGTAATCCTCGGGGACGGAAACTGCCAGTGCGCCGATGGGCTCCAGCAGAGTGGGAGCTGCATTGGGCATTGCTTCCTTGAATGCCAGGATCGCAGCCAGCTTAAATGCCATTTCGTTGGAGTCCACGGGGTGGTAGGAGCCATCGTACAGGACTGCCTTCAGACCGACCATGGGATAACCTGCCAGGGGGCCCTTCTGGACTGCTTCCTGAATACCCTTTTCAACTGCGGGGTAGAAGTTCTTGGGAACGGATCCGCCGAAGACCTCTTCAGCGAAGATCATCTCGTCCTGCTCCTCCTGGGGCTCGAAACGGACCCAGACATCACCGAACTGACCGCTGCCGCCGGTCTGCTTCTTATGACGGCCGTGAGCCTGAACAGTCTTCTTGATCTTCTCACGGTATGCAACCTTTGCGGGGCTGAGGACTGCGTCCACGCCGAAACGGGTCTTCAGCTTGGAGACCAGAACATCCAGCTGCTGATCACCTGCGCCGGACAGAACCAGCTGCTTGGTCTCAGCGTTGTTGACCAGAGTGAAGGAGGGATCTTCCTCGTTCAGGCGGTTCAGGCCGGTACCGACCTTCTCTTCCTGTCCCTTAGTCTTGGGAGCGATAGCCATGGAGTAGCAGGGCTGTGCATAGGGCAGACCCTTCAGAGAGACCACCTTACGGGGATCACACAGGGTATCGCCGGTCTTGACCTTGTCCATCTTGCCGATGGCACCGATGTCACCGCAGGTCAGCTTCTTGACTTCGCTGGCCTTCTTGCCGCACATAGCATACAGGCGGCCCAGCTTCTCGGTCTCGCCGGTACGGGAATTGACCAGGGTGGTGTCAGAAGTGATCTCACCGGACAGGACCTTGAAGAAGGAGTACTTGCCGAACTGGTCGGAAACGGTCTTCCACACGAACACGGCAGGCACGCCGCCGGCGCTGACCACGAACTCCTCGGTCTTGCCGTCGGC
>JAFSFK010000206.1 GCA_017435245.1 Oscillospiraceae bacterium
GATTTCTGCATAGTTATCGCTGCCGGCCAGATTGGCGGTGTCGATCACAAAGTTGATCTCCAGGGTGTTGCCCAGCGTCATCGTGCTGCCGCTGATATCAAACAATGCTTCGCTTGCGAATACCGCAGGAACCATCGAAAGAACCAAGGCCAAGCATACTATGCAACTGAGTATGCGCTTGCAAGTTTGATTTTTCATAGCAATTCTCCTTTAGCTCAAGAAATATTTGGTTGCATATAATCTCATTTTAATTATACTAACTTTTTCCAAAAAGAAAAGAGGAATTTCGCAGAATTTCAAGTCAATTTTTGGAATTTTTTAGAAGATATATTATATCAGCCTTCTTTTGCACCGTTAACCGCCCTTTTTGCGGAAAGCTTTTACCACGTTCTCGATAAAATCCCACACCGGGGGTTCCAGCCATTTATCATAAAGGATGCACATATACAACGCCTGATGCCAGTTTTTTAAAGGGACATAAGCAATCCCCTGGCGCTTTTCCACACACTCATTGGGGATAAACGCAATGCCAATACCTGCGCTTACCAGATCCAACGCAGCCCGGGAGGTATCTACAGTACAGACCACCGCCTCATCCGCAGGTGCACCGGTTGTCCATTCCTTGAAGCTCTTGCCTACATTATAATTAAAGACGACCTGCGATTCGGAAACCACCTCCTGCGGATCGATGAAACTGCGATCCGCCAGAGGATGGGTAGCAGGCAGTGCCACAAAAAAGTCCCGCTGATACAACTTTCTAAAATGCAGGCTGCGGTCACGGTCAGACGAGTCCACAACGGCCATATCCAGCTTTTCCTGCCGCACCAGATCCATCAGATTCTCCGAGGAGCTTTCCGTCAAATGGAAACGGATCCGTTTATTGCTGCGGGAATACTTCACGATTTCCCGTGCCAGCAAGCCGTCCAGCGTTCCGGAGACCACGCCCATACGAATGACCACAGGTGCTTGGGTCCTGCTGTCACGCAGCAGTAGGGATGCGCCGTGGAGCTTTTGGATCGCCTCATCAACGGTTTCCTGATAGAAACGTCCCTCATCGGTCAAGCGGATATTTCGGCCCACCTTTTCAAAAAGCTTCACACCGCCCAGGGAGTTTTCCAAATTGTGGATAGCGCTGCTGAGTGCCGGCTGGGAGATGCCCAGTCTGGCAGCTGCGGTGGTATAGTGTTCCGTTTGTGCCAGAACGGAGAAATAAAGCAGATAGTTGTAGTTCATAAGCCGCCTCCAAAATCTATAAGTACAAGTTATAAATAAAGTATCACAACTTTATTGGTTTTTTCAAGTAAAATCTGTATAATTTGGTCTGTTGAGCGCAAAAAACAGGTTTTCCACCGCATTGGCGGTGGATTTTCGTGTTTTTTGCAGTATTTCGGGTGAAATTGTAATAAGATTGGGAGGCAAATTATGGCACATATCAGTGAAGCCGGTGTCAAGAAGATCAATGAGATCTGTGATCGCTACATCGGTGAAAAGACTCCGCTGATGATGATCCTCAGCGACATCCAAAACGAATACGGCTATATCCCTCTGGAGGTACAGCAGATCGTTTCCAAGAGAACCGGCATCTCCGTAGCAGAGATCTACGGCGTTGTCACCTTCTATTCCTTCTTCTCTCTGGAGCCCAAGGGCAAGTATGTGATCGGCTGCTGTCTGGGCACCGCCTGCTACGTCAAGGGCGCACAGCAGGTGATCGACAGATTCTCCGAGCTTCTGGGAATCAAGCCCGGTCAGACCACCGCTGACGGACTGTTTACCCTGGATGCCCTGCGCTGTATCGGCGCCTGCGGCATCGCCCCCGCCGTTACCATTAACGGCAAGGTCTACCCCAAGATGACTGTGGACGCAGTTTTGGAAGTGGTGGAAGAATATCTGGTCAAGGAGGGTAAGATGTAATGAAGAATTTTGCTGAATTGGATGCAAAAATTTGCAGCTGTACCGATGCGCTGACTGCCAAGCTGGATGGCACTGGCGGCAAGCGTGCGATTTTGCTGTGCGGCGGTACCGGCTGTATCTCCTCCAACTCTCTGGAGATCAAGGAAAAGTTTGAAAAGCTGGTGGAAGAAAACGGCCTGCAGGATAAGGTTTCCGTGAATATTGTCGGCTGTTTCGGCTTCTGCTCTCAGGGCCCCTTCGTTAAGATCTTCCCCGAGGATACCCTGTACCGTCTGGTTACCTTGGACGATGTGAATGAGATCTTTGAGAAGGACATTAAGGGCGGAGAAATTATCGAGCGTCTGCTGTATATCGAGCCCAACACCGGTGAAAAGGTCGCCAAGCAGGATGATATCAATTTCTACAAGAAGCAGAAGCGTGTTGCGCTGCACGGCGGCGGTGTCATCAACCCTGAGGACATCAACGAGGCTATGGGCTACGGCGCTTTCCGGGGTCTTGAGAAGGCTCTGAAGATGACCCCTCAAGAAGTTGTCGACGAAGTTCTGGCTTCCGGTCTGCGTGGCCGTGGCGGCGGCGGTTTCCCCTCCGGCCGCAAGTGGCAGTTTGCGAAGAATTCCGTTTCCGACCAGAAATATGTGGTCTGCAACGGCGACGAAGGTGACCCCGGTGCATTTATGGACCGTTCCATTCTGGAGGGTAACCCCTATGCCGTCATCGAAGGTATGATAATCGCCGGTTATGCAATCGGCGCTACCGAAGGTTATTTCTATGTCCGTGCGGAGTACCCCATCGCCGTGAACCGTCTGCGCAATGCCATTAAGCAGATGAACGAGGCTGGCATTCTGGGCGAAAATATCATGGGCACCGGCTTTAGCTTCCAGGCACATATCCGTCTGGGTGCCGGCGCATTCGTCTGCGGCGAGGAAACCGCTCTGCTAAACTCCATTGAGGGTAAGCGGGGTATGCCCCGTCCCCGTCCTCCCTTCCCCGCTGTGAAGGGTCTGTGGGGTCAGCCCACCATCGTGAACAATGTGGAAACCCTGGCTTGTGTTCCCTACATTCTCCGGGAAGGTGCTGCTGAGTTTGCTTCCTGCGGTACCGAGCGTTCCAAGGGTACCAAGGTGTTCGCTCTGGGCGGCAAGGTCAATAATGTGGGTCTGGTGGAGATCCCCATGGGTACTACTCTGCGTGAGCTGATCTACGACATCGGCGGCGGTATCCCCAACGGCAAGAAGTTCAAGGCCATCCAGACCGGCGGCCCCTCCGGCGGCTGTCTGACCGAGAAGGATCTGGACGAGCCCATCGATTTTGATAACCTGGTGGCTCGTGGCTCTATGATGGGCTCCGGCGGCGCCATCGTTATGGACGAAGATAACTGCATGGTGGACGTGGCGAAGTTCTACATGGAGTTTATCTGCGATGAAAGCTGCGGTAAGTGCTCTCCCTGCCGGATCGGCACCAAGCGTATGCTGGAGATCCTCACCCGGATCACCCAGGGCAACGGCACCATGCAGGATCTGGAGGAGCTGGAAGAGCTGGGTCAGACCGTTAAGGCCAACTCCCTGTGCGCTCTGGGTCAGACCGCTGCCAACCCCATTATTTCTACTTTGACCCACTTCCGCAAGGAATATCTGGATCATATCGTGTACAAAAAATGCCCTGCCAAGGTCTGCAAGGACCTGATGCAGTACCATATTGAGCAGGATTCCTGCGTTGGCTGCGGCCGGTGCGCAAAGATGTGTCCTGCTCACGCCATCCAAAAGACCGACTACATCGCTCCCGGCAAGAAGCTGCCTTCCTACCAGATCGATTCTACAAAGTGTATCAAGTGCGGTGCTTGTATGGCGACCTGTAAGCTGAAGGCCATCGTGAAGAAGTAAGGAGGAAACGAGAAATGGTAAATATTAAGATCGAAGGCGTTTCCTATCAGGTGGAAGAGGGCCTGACCATCCTGGAAGCTGCCAAGAAGTGCGGCTACGAAATCCCCAGCCTCTGCGCATTTAATCACGGCGAGTGCAACAATGGTTCCTGCCGTGTTTGCTTGGTTGAGGTGGTAGGTGCAAGAGGTCTGGTCGCCTCCTGTGTATACCCTGTAAACGAGGGTATGGAGATCATCATCTCCAGCCCCAAGGCCGTAGAAGCCCGTCGTGCTTCCGTGGAGCTGCTGCTTTCCAATCACAATATTAACTGCCAGCAGTGCGACAAGAACGGCAAGTGCGAATTGCTGCATGTGGCAGGTATCACCGGTGCCCGTGAGGGCCGCTACCAGGGCAGCAAGACCGAGACCACTTACGATGAGCTGTCTCCCGCTATTATCCGTGATACCTCCAAGTGCATTCTGTGCGGCCGCTGTGTTGCCCGCTGCAAGAATGCCCACGGCGAGGATATGGGCATTCTGGGCTTTGAGAACCGTGGCTTCAACACCATCGTTGCTCCTGCTGAGAACCGTTCCTTCCTGAACTCTCCCTGTATCCAGTGCGGTCAGTGTGTCAGCGTTTGTCCCACCGGTGCTCTGATGGAGAAGAGTGAGATCGGCAAGGTAGACGCAGCATTCAAGGCCGGTAAGCACGTTGTGGTGCAGACCGCTCCCGCTGTCCGTGCCGCTCTGGGTGAAGAGTTTGGTATGCCGGTAGGCACTCCCGTAACCGGTAAGATGGTTGCAGCCCTGAAGCGTCTGGGCTTCCACAAGGTTTACGATACCAACTTCGCTGCTGACCTGACCATTATGGAAGAGGGAACGGAGCTGCTGGGCCGCATCCAGAACGGCGGAAAGCTGCCCATGATTACTTCCTGCTCTCCCGGCTGGATCAACTACGCCGAGTATAATTACGGCGACCTGCTGGGTCACCTGTCTACCTGCAAGTCTCCCCACCAGATGCAGGGCGCCATCCTCAAGTCCTACTATGCTGAGCGCAATGGCATTGATCCCAAGGACATCTTTGTTGTGTCCATCATGCCCTGTACTGCCAAGAAGGATGAGGCCGGTCGTGACCAGCTGAAGGTGAACGGCCTCCAGGATGTGGATGCCGTTCTGACCACCCGGGAACTGGCTAAGATGATCAAGCGTGCAGGTATTTTGTTCACAAGACTTCCCGACGAAGAATTTGACCAGGATCTGATGGGCGAATACACCGGTGCAGGTGTGATCTTCGGTGTCACCGGCGGTGTTATGGAAGCTGCACTGCGTACCGTTTACTTTGTTCTTACCGGTAAGGAGCACGAGGCCATCAAGTTTGAGCAGGTGCGTGGTTTCGAGGGTGTCCGTGAAGCATCCTTGGAAATTAACGGACAGACCATCTATGTGGCGATCGCTCACGGCATGAAAAATGCCAAGGTGCTGCTGGACGAGATCCGTGAGGGCAAGTCCAAGTACCACTTTATTGAGATCATGGGTTGCCCCGGCGGTTGTATCGCAGGCGGCGGTCAGCCCATCGTCCGTTCCTGCTTCCTGCCGGGTGAAGACGATGATATCCAGGACACCTTCCGGGCAAAGCGGGCGGCTGCCCTGTACTCTGAGGACGTGCGCCAGCAGCTGCGCCAGTCCCATAACAATCCCCAGATCAAGCAGCTGTACGATGAGTTCCTGGGCAAGCCCAATTCCCACAAGGCCCACGAACTGCTGCATACCACTTATCAAGCAAGAGTTGGTTATAATAACTAACTTTCTGCGGGCTTCTCTGCGCTACCCCTTGTCGTAGAGAACGCCCTTTTCCAAGGGGATCCCGGTCTTGCCCAATCTCCGGGGTCCCCAACCTTCTTTTTTGTTGTGCTAAACATGAAAGCGAGCGTAAAATATGAATGTATATGAGGTAGGCAGGCTGACAAAAATGCTTGCCGAAAATGACTATCCCGGCCGTGGTATTGTTTTGGGAATTACGCCTGACGGCAAAAAGTCTGTAGCGATCTATTTTATTATGGGTCGCAGTGTTAACAGCCGTAACCGCATTTTCGTTCAGGAGCCGGATGGTATCCGCACCCAGGCTTATGATCCCAAGCTGATGCAGGATCCCCATTTAATCATTTATCATCCTGTGCGGCAGACCGGCAGCGGCCTGATCGTCACCAACGGTGACCAGACTGACACCATCCGGGATTTTCTGGGTCGGGGCGAGAGCTGGGAGGCAGCTCTGCGTACCCGCCAGTTTGAAGATGACGGTCCCAACTGGACACCCAGAATCTCCGGCCTGCTTGCCAAGGACGGCAGCTACAAGATGTCTATTCTGAAAGCTGCGGATGCCTGTGGCACCGGCTGCGTCCGTAATTTCTATGAGTATCCTGCCGTTCCCGGTCTGGGTCACTTTATTCACACCTATGTCTGTAATGGTACCCCTGTGATCCCCTCCTTTATGGGAGAGCCGGAGCGAGTCTCCATCGGCAACGATATCGATATGTTTACGGACATTCTGTGGGATCAATTGAACGACGAAAACAAGATCTCTCTGTTTGTCCGTTACACCGATCTGGCTACCGGCGAATATGAACAGCGGATCATTAATAAGCACGAGTAAGGAGAAGCGATATGAAAGAATTTGAACTGAAATACGGCTGCAACCCCAACCAAAAGCCCGCTCACCTGGATCTGCTGGACGGCGGCGACCTGCCCTTTGAGATCCTGAACGGACGTCCCGGCTACATCAACTTTATGGATGCGCTGAACTCCTGGCAGCTGGTCAAGGAGCTGAAGGCTGCTACCGGTATGCCTTGTGCTACCTCTTTCAAGCACGTTTCTCCTACCTCTGCCGCCGTTGGCAAGGTGCTTCCTGCGGAACTGAAGAAGGCTTGCTTCGTAGAAGATGTGGAGGGTCTCGATGAGAATCCTTTAGCTTGTGCTTATGTGCGTGCCCGTGGCACGGACCGTATGTGCTCCTTCGGTGACTGGGTAGCCCTGTCCGATGTCTGCGACGAGCTGACCGCTTCTTTGATCGCTCCTGAGGTTTCCGACGGTGTTATCGCTCCCGGCTATACCGAAAAGGCTCTGCAGATCCTGAAGTCTAAGCGTAAGGGCAGCTACAATGTGGTAAAGATCGATCCCGATTATGTCCCCAAGGAAGAGGAGATCAAGGAGGTTTTCGGTATTGCGTTCCACCAGGGCCGTAATAACTTCAAAATCGACGAGGCCTTGCTCGGCAACATCGTTACGGAAAACAAGGAGCTGCCTGAGGACGCTAAGATCGACCTGATCGTGTCCCTCATCACCTTAAAATATACCCAAAGCAACTCTGTTTGCTTTGCTTATGACGGACAGGCCATTGGCGTCGGTGCCGGTCAGCAGTCCAGAATCCATTGCACCCGTCTGGCAGGCACCAAGGCTGATACCTGGTTCCTGCGTCAGCATCCCAAGACCCTGGGTCTCAAATTCCGTGCTGATCTGGGCCGTGCCAACCGTGACAATGTGATCGACGGCTATATCAACGGCAACGAAGAGGATGTTTGCGC
>JAFSFK010000207.1 GCA_017435245.1 Oscillospiraceae bacterium
ACGGGGGGATACTGTACGAATTTGCATAAAACCATCGTATACTGATACCGATTACTGCGAATCCCCCAGTCGAAAATCAGAGATTTTCGACATTGAATTAAGGTGCGATTGCCACCGGCAATCGTTTATTTCCAGCCACAAGGGCGCCCCTTTAGGCAAGGGGGCCTTTGGGTGCGGTGCGTAACAGCTCGATAAACCGGTATTTGTCGTTTCATATCAGTTTATGCCGGGATGTCAGATAATGCCATAAACGGCGGTGATCTGGCCGGAGGCGTTGGAAGCCCCCTGCAGCGTCAGGGTCACCGTATCGCCGGAGTACTTCAGGTCAAAGGCCACGTACCATTGATTGTCGGCGATCTGCCAGCGGATACTGCTGGTGGTGATGGCCACCCTGGGTACCGCCACGGAGCAAAGTGATTCCCCATCCGAGGTCCTTCCGGTGATGACGAACAGATTGCCCTCATTCCGGGAGAAGGTGATGCTCTTCTCCGTATCCCCCCACTTCCGGGTACCGCTGAACAATTCCTTTCCTCCCAGTCCCAGATTCTGCCGGGCTGTGGCGGCATCCCTGGCACCGGTACCGCCCTGGGCAACCGTCACGGCGATCTTGCTGGTAAGGATGTCGTACCACACATCATCCGTCAAATCGGCGGTGGGGCTGGGCAGACAGTAACGGTCCTCAAAGGGATCTCCGTTGGAATCCACGCCGGCATCGGGATGGATCACGTTGAAATGAAGCCGGTTGGTATCCGGTGCCACCATCATCGTCCCCCGGCCCTTCCCCTTCTCTGTTTTAAAGTTCAGAGAATTCCAGCTGCTGCCAATGATGGTCAGGGCGCCCGGAACGCTCAGCTTGCCGGTCATGGTATCGCCGGAGCGTTTGACGGCATTGCTTTTCAGATAGCCCAGATTCACCGCCTGGGTATCGGCGGCGGGGTCGGGCACCGTCACCGGCACGTGGAACCGGAAATCCGACTCTCCCCAGTCGAACACCGGCACGCCCTTGCCGATGGTGGCCGTGAGGGTGCGGGTGATAAGCTTGTCGGCAACGGTGCAGCTGACGGCGTGGGCGGTACGGTAGTCCAGACCGGAAAAGGAGGCGGTGGCGGTGTACTCGCCCTTCTCAACGGTGGGGGTAAGGGTCTTGGTCTGACCGCCTGCGGTGCACCGGATGGTCAAAGTATTTTCCTGCGCACCAAAATCCACAGCACTGTACTTGCCCCGGACCGTGACCAGAGCATCCCCGGAAGTGGGGTCGGTACGGCCGGCCACCAGCTGGGCCGTCAGGGGCACATAGTCCACCATGGGCTGGTTCATATGGGTAATGTAGCCGATGCCCCGGCTGTCAGTGACGGAGCAGGAGAACACATTCGTTTCCACCGGCGTCAGCAGCACCTTGCCGTCCTCCGGTGTCTGGCCGTTGACGCTCCGGCTGACGATGGATGCGCCGAACCGGGCGGAATCCGTCAGGGTACACAGGGCGTTGGAGGCGTAGCGCACCAGCTTGGTGCCTCCCGTGAGCGCCACCGTGACCGGATTTTGATCGGTGACGGTCAGACTCGCCTCCGGACCGCACTGCGCCGCATCCGCACTGACGGTGAAGGAGGCGGTCTGGGCATCTCCGATCTGGGCAGTGCCGGAATAGGTCCTGCAGGTCAGGGTGCAGGTCTTGGAGAGGCTGTCCGGGAACTGGTAGTAAAAGCTCTCGGGGATGGTGAAGGGAATGCTGGTGGCTGTCAGCTGCACCGGCGTATCGGACAGGGTGCCGTCCGCCTTCAGGTAGGTGCTGATGGCGCCGAAGCTGCAGTGGACGCTGTGGGTGTAGCTGCTTGACCTGCGCACCACGCTGACGGTGGACACCGAGCCTACCTTGGCATCGGCGGCACCGATGGTGCTGGCCCGGGGGATGGCGGTGAGCCCGACCTGCTTGCTCAGCAGCAGCTTACTGGTTCCGGGGGTATTGGGGTCAAACGCCGCCGCCACGGTGACGGTCCTGGTACCGTCGGGATCGTGGGTAACGGTATGGGTGGCCTCATAGAGGGTGGTGGTCGTGTTGTAGTCCACCTTTTTGCCGTTTAAAGAGTAGGTCTGACCATTTACCGTAATTGTGCCGGTGGTGTCACCGGAATGATTGTACGTACCGCCGGTGGTGACGATCTGCAGCCGGACGTACAGCCGGCTCGTGTTATTCTGGACGCTTACGCTGCCGGAGACCTCCCAGGCATCCAGCCGCAAACTCGCTGCCATAAAAATTCCTCCAATCTGTAAAATAAATTCCAATTTATCGAGCTGACGCTCGATAATAATTGAAAATGGAAAATGGATAATGGAAAATGATTGTGTGGCCTTCGGCCACTATTTAAATTATTTTCCAGAGGAAAATACCACAATTTTCAATTTTCAACTTTCA
>JAFSFK010000208.1 GCA_017435245.1 Oscillospiraceae bacterium
GCAGAGGCAATGCCTCCCAGACCGCCGGGAAGAACGATCATATCCAGATCGGTCAGATCCATTTCCTCAATGGTGATATCGGCTTCGATACCGATGTTGTGACCGCCGTATACGGTTTTGCCGTTGATGCCTACGGTCAGTACCGGAATGTCCGCACGGCGCAGCAGGTCCAGAGGAGCAATCGCTTCCGTTTCTTCAAAGCCGGTGCCTAATAACAAATATACCATAATTAACCCTCCAAACAGGTTTTAACGTGCTTGTAAATTTCTTCGTGAATATCTTCGATGGAGCGCATAGCGCCATCTTTCACACATTGGATCACCGTCCAGCCATAATACTCAGCGGCGGCTCGTCCACACTTGCGGCAGGTGGCAAGATACTGTGTATCCTGCTCGTGTATGTCTGCCTGTGTGTTGGTGGATGCCTCCCGGGAACGGAGCATTTTCTCGGTGAAGTCTGTGGGGACATCCAGATAGATGGTCAGATCCGGACGGGGGAGCCCCAGCTTGTCGTATTCAAAATCGTACAGCCAGTGCAGATAAGCCTGCTGCTCAGCTTCCGGTAGTTTGGAGGTCTGATGGACGGCGTTGGAGGTGGTGTAACGGTCGGACAGGATCAGTCCGCCGTCTTCATACCATTTGCCCCAGTCCATTTTATAGGAGGCAAACCGGTCTACCGCATAGAAAGAGGATGCGGCGTATGCGTTCACATCGCCCGGCTTGGAGCCGAACTGCCCGCCCAAATACATCCGGATCAGAGCGGAGCTTTCCTCACTGTAACGGGGGAAAACGATGTGCTTAAATTCCTTACCTTCCTGGGTCAGACGCTGGGACATCAGACGGAACTGGGTGGATTTACCGGAACCGTCAGTGCCTTCAATCACGATTAGCTTGCCCATAATTTGGCGAACCTCCGCTGTACATAAAATATCACATTAAAATATACCATATTTTCTGCTGTTTGTCCACAGTTACCACACTGGGAATTCTTAATATTCTATAAATTCCGATTTGTCGAGCTGTTGCGTTACCCCACCAAAGGCTCCCCTGTGTAAGGGGAGCTGTCAAAAATCTTTGATTTTTGACTGAGGGGTTGTTAGGAAACCCAGCAATCAAGCACATTTTTCGTGATTATACCTGTTCTAACAATCCCTCCGTCACGCCTTCGGCGTGCCACCTCCCTTTACACAAGGGAGGCTTTAACTGCTCAGTAAACCGGAATTTGAAGATCTCAAAAAAGAATGCGGCATCGCACAGGCGATGCCGCTTAATTCTATACTTATTTTGCCAGAAAGCCGATCTTTTTATAGACCTTGCGCAGGGTCTTTTCTGCCACATAGCTTGCCTTTTCCGCACCGGAGCGGTACACGCCTTCCAGATATGCTTTATCTTTCAGCAGGCGGGTAGCTTCTTCCCGGATGGGGCGCAGCGTCTCAATGACCGCATCGCCAACCATAGGCTTGAACTTTCCATAACCCTGACCGGCGAACTCGCCTTCGATCTGCTCAAAGCTCAAGCCGGTGACGGCAGAGTAAATACTCATCAAATTGGCAACACCGGGCTTGTTCTCCGGGTCAAAACGGACACAGTTCTCAGTATCGGAGTCGGTGATGGCCCGCTTGAACTTGCGCTGGATATCCTCAGGACGTTCCATCATAAATACACAGCCCTCAGGCATAGACTTGCTCATCTTGCTGTCGGGAGCGTTCAGACTCATAACACGGGCACCGGTCTCGGGAATGTAAGGCTCGGGAACCTTGAACACATCACCGTAAATGCCGTTAAAGCGCTGGGCAACATCTCTTGTCAGCTCACAGTGCTGCTTCTGGTCGTGGCCCACAGGCACCAGATCCGGCTGATACAGCAAAATGTCAGCTGCCATCAGTGCGGGGTAGGTGAACAGACCGCCGTTGATGTTTTCCTGGTGCTTGGCGGACTTGTCCTTGAACTGGGTCATACGGCTCAGTTCGCCGAACATCGTGTAGCAGTTCAGCACCCAGCCCAGCTCCGCATGCTGGTGAACGTGGCTCTGGACGAACAGGGTGTTCTTCTCCGGATCCAGACCGCAGGCAATGTATTGTGCCAGCTGCTCAAGAGTGCGGCGGCGCAGGTCTGCGGGAGTCTGGCGCACAGTAATGGTGTGCATATCCGCCATAAAATAGAAGCATTCATAGTTGTCTGCCCGGGAACTCCAGTTCTTGATAGCTCCCAGATAGTTGCCCAGATGCAGGTCGCCGCTGGGCTGAATGCCGGATAACATTCTCTTCTTCTGTACGGTTTCTTCCATAGTATTTCGCCTCTTCTTTGATGATATGGAGTATTCTAACATATCCGGTATAAAAACGCAATGAGAAATTGACTTTAAGGCGGTTTATGTGCTATAGTATGGAAAGAATTTTAAGACAGAGGATGATTATTATGGATTATAATGCATTAGCGCAATTGCTGTTTCCCAATGTAACAGATACCCCCGAGTCTCTGGAGGAAAAGTACCCCCTGCGGCAGCTGCCCGAGGGAGCAGTGGTTACCCGTATGGCACCTTCTCCCACCGGCTTTGTCCATCTGGGCAATCTGGTGCAGGGCTTGACCGCCGAGCGGATGGCGCACCAGTCTGGTGGTGTACTGTTCCTTCGTGTAGAGGATACTGATGCCAAGCGGGAGGTTCCCGGTGCGGTGGAGGTGTTGCTGGGCACTTTGAAGCACTATGGTATTTCTTTTGACGAGGGTGCGACCATTGATGGCGATGCAGGTATTTATGGCCCTTACCGTCAGCGCCAGAGAGCGGCTATTTACCACGTGTACGCCAAAAAGTTGGTGTCCGAAGGTATGGCATATCCCTGCTTCTGCACCGAAGAGGAACTGGCCGCTATGCGGCAAATGCAGGAGGCCAACAAGGAAACCACCGGTTACTACGGCAAGTACGCCATGTGGCGTGACCGCTCTATGGAAGATGTTCAGGCACAGCTGGATGCCGGTAACCCTTGGGTTCTGCGTTTCCGTTCTACCGGCTCTATTGAAAACCAGTTTAAGTTTGACGATCTGGTGAAGGGTAAGCTGACTATCACCGAAAACGATGTGGATCACGTGCTTTTAAAATCCGACGGCATTCCCACCTATCACTTCGCCCACGCAGTGGATGACCACCTGATGCGCACCACCCATGTGGTTCGTGGTGACGAGTGGCTGC
>JAFSFK010000002.1 GCA_017435245.1 Oscillospiraceae bacterium
ACGATGTACAGTTCGCACAGCTCGGGGTCTTTTTCGTTGCAGTCTTGCAGCTTATCGGGCATACCCACAGATTCCAGACCGGTCTTACGGCGGGCATTTTCACGGGCTTTCCGGGCGGCTTCTCTTGCCCGGTTTGCCATCATCGCCTTTTCCAGAACGATCTTGGCAGTCTGAGGATGCTCCTCAAAATAGGTAGCCAGCTGATCGCCCACGATCTGCTCCACCAGAGTACGGATATAGGCGTTACCCAGCTTTGCCTTGGTCTGACCCTCAAACTGGGCGTCGGTCAGCTTAACGGAAATAATGGCGGTGATACCCTCACGGCAGTCTTCACCGGAAACCTTATCATCACCCTTGATGATACCGTTTTTCAAGCCGTAGTTATTGAGTACTCTGGTCAGTGCGGTCTTGAAACCGGTTTCGTGCATACCACCCTCAGGGGTACGGACGTCATTGGCAAAGGACTGTATGGATTCATTGTAACCATCGTTATACTGGATGGCGATCTCAGCGGAGGCATCGTCCTTAGAGCCGGACATATAGATCACATCGCTGTGGATCACCGTCTTATGCCGGTTGGTCCAGGTGGCAAACTCCCGGATACCACCCTCGTAACACATGGTCTTGGTAACAGGCTCTTCACCACGGGCATCTGTGATGGAAATGGACAGACCGGCGTTCAGGAACGCCTCCTCCCGCATACGCTCGTGGAGTACATCAAAGCTGTAGACCACATCATCAAACATCTCCGGGTCGGGCTGGAAGGTGACCTCCGTACCGTTACGGTCGGTATCGCCCACGATTTTCATTTCCTGGGTGATATGGCCACGGGAGAACTTCATCTCGTGGATCTTGCCGTTTTTATAGACCCGGACTTGCAGCCACTCAGAGAGGGCGTTAACAACGGATGCGCCAACACCGTGCAGACCGCCGGAGACCTTATAACCGCCGCCGCCGAACTTACCGCCTGCATGCAGAACGGTAAATACAACCTCCAGAGCCGGCTTGCCGGTCTGGGGCTGGATATCTACAGGAATTCCACGACCATCATCGGTGACGGTGATGGAGTTGCCGGGATTGATGGTGACGGTGATGTGCTTACAGTATCCCGCCAGGGCTTCGTCGATGGAGTTATCCACGATCTCATACACCAGATGGTGCAGACCTGAAGACGAAGTAGAGCCGATATACATACCGGGGCGCATGCGAACTGCTTCCAGACCCTCCAGGACCTGAATTTGTTCCGCACCGTATTCTTGTGTTACCTTGGTTTCTTCAGACATAATATCCTCCAATTAAGAGTGAAGATTGAAGAGTGTAGAGTGCAGATCATCTTAACTCTCATCTCTTCACTCTTAACTCTAAATGCTTTTTCCTTTACATATTTCGATTGTCTTGCCTAATTTAGTGAATCTTCCCGGTTCGCAGCAGGTGATAAACACCTGACCCTCGGTGATCTGGTTCAGCACAAAATCCTGCCGCCCGGGGTCCAGTTCGGACAGAACATCGTCCAAAAGGAGCACCGGGATCTCTCCCGATTCCTTTGCCATCAATGCCCGCTGGGCAAGCTTTAAGCTGATGGCTGCAGTACGAGTCTGCCCTTGAGAACCAAAGGCTTTTAAGGACATTCCGGACAAAGCTACGTCAAAATCATCCTTATGGGGTCCCGTCAAACATTGGCTGGATTCCAGCTCTGCCCGGTAATGGCTCTGCAGATGCTCCTGCAGCTGCTCCATAAGGGTCGCCACCGGGGCGAAGGGATCGGTGACGGTGGATACCGTTTTATATTCCAGACGAAAATCCTCTGCACCACCGGAAAAATGACTGTGATATTTTTCTGCCTCACGGCCCAGACCCTCGTAGAATCTGGCACGGTAGGAAATCAGCAGCGCACCAACCTGGCACAGCCGGGCATTATACTCCGGCAGGATATCCAGAAGGGCAGGATTGTCATGGCGGTCTTTTAAAATTCGGTTTTTCTGCTCCAAAATACGCCCATATTCGCTCAGCGCCGCCTCATAATTGGGCCGCAGCTGACACAAAGCGTGATCGCCCAGCCTGCGCCGGGCAGATGCACCGGATTTTAAGACCATCAAGTCCTCAGGGCAGAACAAAACTGTCTGCAAGACCCCGGAGATATCCCCGGCAGTCTTCTTTTTTACCCCATTGCGGTATACCTGCCGGGGCCGGGAAGCGGGAAAAATCACCCAGCGCAGAGTCTGATGCCGTTCCTGGGAAAATACCGACCCTTCAATGTCCGCAAAATCTGCACCAAGCCGAACAAGCTCACAGCTTTTCTGTGTCCGAAAGGCCCGTCCAGATCCCAAATATGCAATGGATTCTAAAAGATTGGTCTTTCCCTGGGCATTATCCCCTACGATCAGGTTAACACCCGGGTCAAAACCCAGTGCTATTTCCTTATAATTTCGGAAATCCCGCAAATGAATATTTTCAAGCACCATATTCGCAAATTCGATAGATAGCACCCATAAAGCTGAAGGTATCGCCGGGATAAAGCTTCTTTCCCCGCATGGTGCAAACTTCGCCGTTGACCTTCACTTCGCCATCCTGAATGACAGCCTTTGCCATTCCGCCGGTCTCGGCGGCGTTGGCATATTTCAGCGCATCCTGCAGCTTAATAAACTCCGTATGGATCGCCACAGGAATGGCATTGTCTTTTCTTTTAACAGTAACTTTCATAAAACTCCTTACAAGAGTGAAAAGTGCACAGTGGAAAGTGAAGATATCTCCACTCTTAACTCTTCTATCTTCACTTTAGTTCTTAATACGGACCGGCAGGACCATATAAGAGAAGTCGTGCTTATCATCCACAGGGGTCAGCACGATGGGGCTGAGGCCGTTGGTCAGCTCCAGCACCACTTCCTCACTGGGAACTGCCCGCAGAGCATCCGACAGATAGCGGACATTGAAGCCGATCTCCAGCTCCTTGCCGTCACCGGCAATGGCGCAGCGGTCCTCGGCAGCGCCGATGGTGGTATTGGTGCGCAGCTGCAGCACATTGTCAGAGAAAATACAACGCACAGGGCTCTTATATTTTTCGGAAACGATCAGACCCACACGCTCAATGGAGCTTGCCAAATCACAAACATGGGCAGTCAGCTTCACAGGGCAGTTGGTGGGAACCACTCTTCTCCAATCCAGGAAGTCACCCTCCAGCAGACGGCAGATCACCGTGGCATCGCCCATCTGGAACAGAATATGCTTGCCGCCGGGGGTCAGTGCAACATCCTCGTCCGCATCCTGCAGGATCTTTTCCACTTCCTTCAAACCCTGAGAGGGAACGACGAAGCTGGCAGTACGGCCGATGGGTTCTTCTGTATGGAAGGTTCTTCTTGCCAGACGGAATCCGTCCACAGCAATGGCAGATACCGCCTGGTCTTCCACTTCAAATTTTACACCGGTATGGATAGGACGTCCTTGATTTTCAGAAACCGCAAAGATCGTGCCGCTGATCAAGTCCTTCAGTGCCATCTGGGGGATGCGGATAGGACGACCGGTACCCACATCAGGAAGCTCCGGATAATCCTCGGCAGATTCTGCGGAGATATTAAAGGAAGCGTAACCGGCACGGATGGCTACCTTATAATTATCATCCACCACCACGGTCACAGGGCCTTCCGGCAGACGACGGATAATATCGCCAAAAAGCTTGGCAGGCAGAACACAGGCACCTGCATCGCTGACCTCCGCATCGATATGGTAAGAAATTGCAGTTTCCATATTGTAGCCGGTGAGATTCAGTCCATCGCCTGCCCGGCAGAGGATACCCTCAATAGCAGACAATGCGCTCTTTTGGGCAACCGTTCTTCCGGTAATATTCAAACCGGTAACCAACATACTTTTTTCACAGGTAAAGCGCATAGATGATACCTCATTTCTGATTTATTATAAAATAAATATATAAATAGATATTTTAGGTAGTAATAACAGCAGTAGAGAGAACTTATGTGGAAAAGTGAGTTTTTTCTTACTGCTGCAACAACTTTTTTTCCACATTGGTGGAAGGGGTTGTGCATAACTTTTCCACAAGAAAGCTTTGGCGTAATTTAGTAAACTGTTTTCCACAGGAAAAGTTTCCACATTCCACAGCCTTTGTGGAGAAATGGATAATGGAAAATGTATAATGGATAATGATGGTATTTCCCTCCGGGAAATGATTTAAATAGTGGCCGAAGGCCACACCTTCATTTTCAACTTTCCATTATCAATTATCCATTATTAAAGGCAGGAATTGATGTTTGCGGTGATGTCCCGGATGTGGTTTTTCAGGGATGCATCCCCGGACTTGAGTGCGCTTTCTACTTTTTTGATGGAGTAAAGTACTGTGGAGTGATCCTTATTCAGTTCCTTACCGATATCCGGAGTACTGAGATTTGTCAGCTTACGGATCAGATAAATGGCCACCTGCCGTACTTCCGCAGTACCCTTATTTTTCAGCGTACCCCGCAGGACAGATTCGTCGATGGAGTAGAATTTGCATACCTGAGAAATGATCAGGTTGGGAGTGGGCAAAGCGTTGCCTTCACTCTTGAACATATCGGAAATGGCACGGGTGACATTTTCCAATGTCAGTTCCATTCCGTTAAGATCCACATAGGCCCGGAGCTTTTTCACGGTGCCCTCGATCTGCCGGACGTTATTGGTCACATTGTTAGCAATGTAATTGCAGATATCATCTCCCAACTCCAGTGCCAGAGAGGTGGCCTTGTTTTTGATGATGGCCATTCGGGTTTCATAGTCCGGAGGCTGGATGTCTGCCAGAAGTCCCCATTCAAAACGGGTCTTGAGGCGGTCCTCCAGAGTCAGCATATCGCTGGGCTTGCGGTCAGAGGTCATGACGATCTGCTTATGCTCCTCGTAGAGCTTATTGAAGGTGTGGAAGAATTCCTCCTGGGTGGATTCCTTACCGGCGATGAACTGGATATCATCGATGAGGAACAGGTCTGCTTCCCGGTATTTGCTGCGGAATTCGATATTTTTACCGGTCTGAATGGCATCGATCAGTTCGTTGGTAAACTGGTCACCCTTGATATAGACCACGTTGGCACCGGGATTGTTCTTGCGGATGCCGTTGGCAATGGCATACAGCAGGTGGGTCTTGCCAACGCCAGGAGGGCCATAGATGAACAGGGGGTTATAAACCTGACCAGGAGTATTTGTGACAGCAATGGCGGCTCCGTGAGCAAAGCGGTTGGAAGGACCGACCACAAAGTTCTGGAAGGAAAACTGGGGATTAAAATCCATAGTGGTGATCTGTTTGCCTTTGGAACGGTAATCCTGCAATTCCTTCTCACCGAAGACCAGCAGCTTTGCATCGGACTGGAAGATCTCCTTCAGTGCCTCCTGAATATAAGGAGCCAGACGGCGAACGATGAAATCCCGGCGGAATTCCGAAGGAGAATGGATGATCAGCTGTTCCTCATTGAGTTCGATAACTTCCGCATCATCGAAATAGGAGGAGGAGGTAGGGACCTGTTCTTCCAGGTAGTTTATGACCTTGGCCCAAACATAGGCGGATGAAAACATAAGCGGGTCTCCTTTCTGTAAAAAACCCCGAAAAAAGCAGTAAAACAGGGTAAAAAATCGCATAATATTTCACCGTAAATTTTATCACAGATCTGTGGAAAAAACAAGGGTTTTTTAGGGTTATACTATATTAAAAAAGAATTACACAAATTCCGATTTGTAAAAAAAATCTCCCGGAATCATCCGGGAGATTTTTGAATATCTGAAGATTACACCAGAGCGGCGGTGATGATTGCCATCTTGTAGACCTCGTCGGCGTTGCAGCCACGGGAAAGGTCATTGATGGGAGCAGCCAGACCCTGCAGGATGGGGCCGTAGGCTTCGTAGCCGCCCAGACGCTGAGCGATCTTGTAGCCGATGTTGCCGGCTTCGATGCAGGGGAAGATGAAGGTGTTGGCGTTGCCTGCCACCTTGGAGCCGGGGAACTTCAGCTGGCCGACCTCGGGAGCAACAGCGGCATCGAACTGCATCTCGCCGTCGATGTCGAACTCGGGAGCCAGCTCCTTAGCGATATAAGTAGCGTCGTGGCTGAGCTTTACAGTGCCGCCCTTGCCGGAGCCGTTGGTGGAGAAGCTCAGCATAGCCACCTTGGGATCGATGCCGAAGACCTTGGCAGTACGGGCAGTTTCCACAGCCACTTCTGCCAGCTTCTGAGCGCCGGACAGGACCACATTGCCTTCCTTATCCAGGGTATCCTCATAGCTGAGGTTGATGGCGCAGTCACCCATGGCGATCTTCTCGTCGCCACGGACCATGATGAAGCAGGAGGAGACCAGGTTCACACCCTTCTTGGTCTTCACCAGCTGCAGAGCGGGACGGACGGTATCAGCGGTGGAGTAGGTTGCG
>JAFSFK010000209.1 GCA_017435245.1 Oscillospiraceae bacterium
GATAATTTATCGAAACGGAGCTTATAATGAAAAAGTTTTTTAAGATTCTGATCCCGATCCTGCTGGCGCTGGCCATCATTTTCTGCGTCGCATGGTATCTTTTTGAATATGACCGGGAGTTCACCCGGGATGTGCTTCTTTCCGGTGCACGGTACTTTGACAGAAACGGCAACACAGCCATCGCCGGCTGGTTCTATGACCGTGCCTATGAACAGGCTAAGGACAATGATTCCGTTGCCATTGAGCTTGCTGATCAATACAAGGCCGACGGAAACTACACCCAGGCTGAGCTGACCTTGTCCAAGGCCATTGAAGACGGCGGCGGTATTGAACTGTACACCGCTCTGTGTAAGACCTACATTGAACAGGACAAGATCCTGGATGCTGTGAAGCTGTTGGGCGGCATCACCAACCCCGAGACCAAAGCACTGCTGGACGAAGCCCGTCCTGCAGCCCCCACCGCTTCCCCTGATCCCGGCTTCTACAATCAGTACATCAGTGTCAATATCGCTGGTGAGGGCGGTACGCTGTATGTCAGCCCCATAGCAGAGTATCCTTCCGTCTATGATGCTCCCTATTCCGAGCCTGTGGTTCTGGGTGACGGTGAGAACACCATTTACGCCGTTGTGGTAGCAGAAAACGGCTTGGTCAGTCCCCTGTCCATTTTCGGCTATACCGTTGGCGGTATTATCGAGGAGGTCAGCTTCTCCGACCCCAGCGTGGAAGTACTGGTACGCCAGATGCTTGGTGTCAGTGAGGAGAAAGTCCTTTTCTCCAACGATCTTTGGGACATCACCGATTTTACAATGCCTGCAGAAACAACTTCCTTCGCAGATCTTAAGTATATGCCCTTCCTGGAAAAGCTGACCATAACCGGCGGTCCTGCCGGTCAGTTGAATGTTCTGTCCTCTCTGACCACACTGGAGAGTCTGAGCATCACCGGCATCAGCGTCACAACTGAAGAGCTGGAGATCATCGGCAGCCTCACCAAGCTTCAGGACCTGACCCTGAACGGCTGCAGTCTTACCACCATATCCCCCCTGAAGGACTTGACGAACATCCATACTTTGGATCTTGGCAACAACACCCTGCGCAACATCGAACCATTAGCCGCTATGTCCGGTCTCACCGAGGTAAACCTGCAGCACAATGCCCTGACGGATCTGAGCAGTCTTTCTGCCCTGATCTCCATCCGCAAGCTGGATGTTTCCTTTAACAATCTGACTTCCCTGTCTCCCATCTGCGGCATCACAAGTCTTGCCTGGCTGGATGCAAGCAACAACAGTCTTACAGACATCACAAACATTGCGATCCTCACCTCACTGGAGCACCTAAACCTGGGTTACAACACCATTGCCGATGTTTCTGTTCTGAATGAGTGTGCCGCTTTGAAGGAGCTAAATGTCTCCAACAATGTGATCACCGATATTACCGCACTGTCTGCTTTGACCGGTTTGACCTATTTCAATTTCTCTGCCAACCAGGTCACTGCACTGCCCTCCTTCCCCACAGACTGTGCGCTGATCACCATTGACGGTTCTCACAATCTGCTGACTTCTCTGGAGCCCCTGTCAGGGCTTACCCATCTGAACAACGTTTATATGGACTACAATGAACAGATCGAGTCTGTGGAATGTCTTGCCAACTGTCCTGTGCTGATCATTGTCAATGTGTACGGCACCAAGGTCACGGAAGTGGAAAAGCTGACGGAGCAAAGCATCATCGTTAACTTTAACCCCGTACAGGATGAAGATTGATCCCACGAAAACACCCCCGAAAGGCATAGCCTTTCGGGGGTTAAATTTATGTCAGTTGAGAAAACACCGTTCCCAACGATTCGTGGAAAACAAGATCCGCACGGTAATCATAAGGTGTTTCATCCCGGTTGATCAAAACCATCCGGTTACCATGGTAATACTCCACCAAGCCGGCTGCGGGGTACACTGTAAGGCTGGTTCCGGCAACGATCAGCAGGTCGGCATTGCGGATCGCCGCAATGCTCCTTTCGATGGTCTGATGATCCAGCTGCTCTTCATACAGAACCACATCCGGCTTGACAATACCACCGCAATCGCAGCGGGGAATACCGGCACTTTCTTTGACAAATTCCGCACTGTGGAATTTTCGGCACCGAGTGCAATAGTTGCGCAGCACACTGCCGTGAAGTTCGCAGACATTCTGACTTCCCGCCTTTTGGTGCAGTCCATCTATGTTTTGGGTGACGACCGCCAGCAGCCTACCTTCTTTTTCCCAGCGGGCCAGGGTCTTATGGGTGATATTGGGTTCAAACCCAAGGGGCAGCATTTTCTCCCGGTAGAAACGGAAGAAATATGCCGGGTCACGCTCATAAAAGCTATGGCTGATGATTTGCTCCGGCGGGTAATCGAATTTCTGGCTGTAAAGGCCGTCCACGCTGCGAAAGTCCGGGATCCCAGATTCCGTGCTGACACCTGCACCGCCAAAGAAAACAATTCTACTGCTTTCCTTCACCCACTGCTTCAGTGTTTCCAGCTCGTTCAAGGTCTTCTGCCTCCATTTCTTTCAGCAGTTTCTTATCCTGCTTAGAGGTAAGGTCTAATTTTTCATACATATCCGGGCGGCGCTCACGGGTACGCCGCAGAGATTGCTTACGCCGCCACTGGCGCACTTTTTCGTGGTTACCGGACAGCAATATCTGGGGCACTTCCCTGCCGTGCCAGACCGCAGGGCGGCTGTACTGGGGATACTCCAATAGCCCGTTAAAATGGCTTTCATCCTCAAAACACTCCGGATCCGCCAGCACACCGGGCACCATACGGCACACCGCATCGGTAATCGCCATTGCGGCGATCTCACCACCGGTTAGAACAAAGTCTCCCAGGGACAGCTCTTCATCCACACATTCATCGATAAAACGCTGGTCGATACCCTCATAGTGGCC
>JAFSFK010000210.1 GCA_017435245.1 Oscillospiraceae bacterium
ATTGAAAGTTGAAAATTGAAAATTGTGGTATTTTCCTCTGGAAAATAATTTAAATAGTGGCCGAAGGCCACACAATCATTTTCAATTATCCATTTTCCATTTTCAATTATTATCGAGCGTCAGCTCGATAAATTGGAATTTACCGCAGGAAAATCGGCACCTTACGGTGCCGTTTTGCTTTATTCGGGAATTTCTACGCCGCAGCTTTTCAGGATCGTGCGGTACAACTCCAGCTCATAGTCCAGCGTGAAGGGATTCTCTTTCTCTCCCGCCGCCATTTTTGCAAAGGCCTCCATCATAGCATCATAGCGGTCGAACACCGGTGTCTGAGAAGGCTCGCCCTTTTCGAACCATGCCTCCGTCAGGTATTCCACTTTATCGGTGACCTGACCGTCCTCCACCAGAGTCTCAAAGGGCTTCAGCTCCACTGTTTTCTTGGTGCCGCAGACCACCAGCTGGCGACGGGTAAAACCGCCGATCTCGGAGGCGTTGCTCTTGGCAAAGGAAATGCCGTTGGGATAGCTGAATACCACCATACCGTAATCGGTAGTGTCCAGGCCGTCGTGACCGGTGACCCGGTTCAGAGGAATGATCTCATCCGGCTTGCCACGGAACAGCAGCAGCAGGTCGATGAGGTGGCAGCCCAGGAAGAACATCATACCGCCGGGGAAGGTCTTCATCCACTCCCGCAGGTCCGTGCTCACGTGTCCGCTCATCTGGGCTTCTACGCTGAAGATCTCGCCAAACTCTCCCCGCTTAACCTCCTCCAGCATCTGCTGCACATAGGGGTTGTAGCGGTACATATAGCCCAGATGGACGATGGTCTTATTCTTCTTGGCAGTGGCAATGAGCTTTTCAAAATCCGCAAGCTCGATGCCGCCGGGCTTGTCCATATGCACGTGCAGTCCACGCTCCGCCGCAGCCAGGGCATACTTGGTCAGGTACACTTCGTCCGTCTCAATGGTCACCGCATCCAGATCTTCCATTGCCAGGATCTCCTCAGCGGTATAAACGGGAATATCGTGATAGACCGCCCGCTCCGTCAGCCGGCATACCCGCTCCGGGACAGGCTCGGCAATGCCCACGACCTCAAAAAGATCCGGGCGGTTTCGCAGAGTCTTAAAACAGGCACCGGCGTGCAGATGGCCGGTACCGATCTGTGCAATCCGAATTTTCTTCATATCCATTCTCCCTTATCTTTCTTCTCAGTGAGGAATTTCATCACTCTCCCCTTTTGGGGACGTTTCTTCTGATTGTCCTCCGCTGTTCGGCGAATGCGTTCCTGTTCTGCACGGTAAGCTTCCAGAATTTGGGAGATCTTCTCCCTGTTCCGGCAGTCTTCCGGCAATTCTTTTCCCTCCAGCAGTTCTTCTGCCAAAGCCGCATCTCCATCCAACAGCTGCGTGATCTGATCCTTCAGCATTTCAAACTGCTTTTGGCTGTAACGCTTGCCACCGGCAAGCAGCACCACGGAGCAGATCAGTGCGATGAGAACCACCACGCCGATGGCTCCCAAGGCGATCAATAACAGGCTTATCAAAGGATTCATAGTTTCACCTAGTCTGAGAGGGCACTTTCGTGCCCTCTTGCAGTTTTGATTATTTGCCGTGAGAAGCGGGATCGGTCCACCAGTCGTTGAACCAGTAGCGCCAGTCGCCCTGGCGGCCAACATTCAGACCGGGCGCATAAATGAAGTACTCATACACGCCGCCGAAGATCACAAAGGGAACCTCCTCTGCCATCAGGTCAGCCAGTTCCTTCCAGGTTGCGATGCTCTCAGCGCTTTCCACAGGCATAGTCTCCAGCTGGGTCAGCAGCTCCAGCGCCTTCTCGTTGTGCCAGTTGTTGTAGAAAGTGTTGTTCATCTCCGTGGGATAGTTGACGGAGTAGGGGTTGGAACGGATGATGATATCCCAATCAAGGCTGCCGTCATTTGCATAGGCGATCATCGTCTGGTTGTCCAGTCTCTGGCGGTCGCACTTGATGCCGATCTCCTGCAGGTCCTCCAGGAAGATAGCGGCAGCGGCAGAGTTATCGGTGATCATAATGATGGATTCGCCATTGTAGTTGGACTGTGCCAGATACTTCTTAGCCACATCGATATTGCTGTCACGACGGCTGTTCCACTCCTTGGACGCAAAGACATCGGTCTCATAGGATGCGCCGCAATTGACGGGAGAGGTGATGGATGCTTCGTACAGCTCGCCACGGCAGGCGTACTGCAGATCGTCGTAATTCAGAACAGCGGCAATAGCACGGCGCAGGTTCACGTCGGCCACAACCCGGTTTTCAGCGCAGTTGAAGAACATATAGTAAGCGCCGTCAGTGGAGTAGGTATGCTCAGTAAAGCCCATAGGCTCCATCGTGGCAAAGGCCTTGTCGTCGGTCAGTGCCAGGGAATCCAGCTCACCGTTCATCAGGCTCATCAGCTGAGAGCTGGAGTCATTGTTGACGATGCAGACCAGGCCGTCCAGATACTGTCTTCTGGGGGAAGCCAAGCCATTGCCGTCAGCACTTGCCTCGCAGGGAACATAGTGCTCGTTGCGGGCAAACTCGTACCGCACACCAGCCTGGGACTCTTCGGGAACCAGCTTGTAAGGGCCGGTGCCGATGCAGTCGTTGGGATCATCGATCAGGTTGCCGCCGTACTTCTCGCACACAGCCTTGGGCATAATGTGACCGTAGCTGGCTCTGGGGTTGCAGAACACGTCCACAGTGCCCACGTTGTACTGGCTGAACTTGAAGGTCAGCACATTGTCGGTGATGTCATAGCTCTCCACCAGATCCCACAGGACGGTCTTGACACGGGGGGTAAACTGAGCAGCACGCTGCAGGGGAGCCACCACGTCATCCAGG
>JAFSFK010000021.1 GCA_017435245.1 Oscillospiraceae bacterium
ACCTGGTACTGGAAGGGGCAGGTCATGGGACGCAGAGCGAAGCACTCCTTCTCCTCATCGTAGGGATCGCCCAGAATGAACATACCGTCCAGATAGTGATCCCAGTGGCCGGAGATCTTGTACAGGTCCCGCTTTGCCATCAGGGGGGTCTTGGTCAGCAGATAGCCACGCTTCTGCTCCTCGTCCTCCACCCAGCGCTGCAGGGTCTGGATGACTCTTGCACCCTTGGGAAGCAAAATGGGCAGGCCCTGACCGATCTCCTCCACGGTGGTGAAGAACTCCAGCTCACGGCCCAGCTTGTTGTGGTCCCGCTTCAGAGCTTCTTCCTGCTGCTTGAGGTACTCGTCCAGCTCGTCCTTGGAGGGGAAACCGATGCCGTAGATACGCTGCAGCATCTTCCGGTTGGAATCGCCACGCCAGTAAGCGCCGCAGGACTTGGTCAGCTTAAAGCCGTTGTGGCGGACACGGCCGGTGTGATCCAGGTGAGGACCGGCACACAGGTCGGTGAAATCTCCCTGGGTGTAGAAGGAGATGACCGCATCCTCCGGCAGATCCTGAATGAGTTCTACCTTGTAGGGCTCGTTCATAGACTCCATATAGGCAATGGCTTCGGCACGGGGCTTCTCGCTGCGCTCCAGGCGGATACGCTCCTTGCAGATCTTCTTCATCTCGCCTTCGATCTGGCTGAGGTGCTCGGGGGTGAAGGAGAAGGGGGCGTCAAAATCGTAGTACCAGCCTTCGTCGATGGCAGGGCCGATGGCCAGCTGGACTTCGGGCCAGAGGCGCTTTACGGCCTGAGCCATAATATGGCTGCAGGTGTGCCAGAAGGTCTTGCGGTACTCGGGATTCTCGAATGTGTACAGATTTTCTTCAGACATAATATTACCTCCTTGTTTTTGGGGGCAGGGTATAGAAAAACCCCACCCCTGATAAAAATCAGGGGTGGGATACGGTATTTGCGTATTCCACGGTTCCACCCTGGTTGCGGACAAGTCCGCCACTCATTGACACTGTAACGGGTGTACCCGGCAGGCCATTTCCAACCTGCGGCTCGGAAGTGGTATGCAAGCTTAACAGGGGTGCAGGATCCTCTCACCAAGCAGATCCGTCTCTGAGCAGCCCATCAAGTGCCGTGTCTTCGTCTTTGCCTTTAACCTTAAAAAATATAACACAAAATAAAGCATTTGTCAATGAAAAGATTTTGGGCAATTTGTGCAATGGCTTCCGGAAAACAGGGGGAACCACAACAGGTTGTGTTTTGAGGGAAAGGAGAAAAGGAGGCAAAAGGGAGCGGAAGTGCCAATTTAATGGTAAAAATAAGGCTTCAAGTGGAGCGAAAAATTTTAGGTGTCGGAAAAAACGGTTTACCATAACGGTCTGAACAGGGTAACTGAAAAATGGTTACATTTTTTGACGAATTATGTAAACGAGTGTAACCAAAACCACTAGATATCGTGTCGAATGCCTAGAAAAAACGGAATATTTTGGGAAATGGTTAACATAAAAAAATAAACATAATTTTGCAAAAAGTTGTCGTTTTGCTGCAAAACACCCGAAAAGCTTGACTTTTTTAAAAAAATTGGTATAATATAGCTACAACCCGAAATGGTTGTAGGAATTTGTAACCATTTGAAACCACAATATATTGTGGTTAGCACTTTCAAATTTCCGCAAGAGTTTTGTGGAAGGAGGTCGATTCCAATGCAGATTTTTGCCCCCTTTATGGTAAAGAGAAATCACACGGTTGCGTGGATCCTGATACTGACTGTCAGCGTGCTTTTTGCGATGGTTTTGCTGGCGCAGACGGCGTTTGCGCAGAATACATACGTGATTACCGATGGTGAACAGGTTACTGTCCACACCAGCTTTGCTTCTGATCCTGCAAAGGTTCTGGATGAAGTAGGCGTAGAGCTGGATGAGGACGATTTCTATACCACAGCCGCCGGTGACGGTGTATCTGAGATCACCGTTCAGCGTGGACAGGTGGTTCATGTGAACTACTGCGGCAGGGAAATGGAACTGAACACTTACGGTGAGACGTTGGGTGCCCTTCTGGACCGCAACGGCATCCAGACCTATGGTCAGTACAGCGTTTCCCAGCCCCTGCAGACGATGACCTATGACGGTATGCAGGTGCAGATCGGAAATGTTGTTCAGACGCAAGAGACCTATACGGTGGAGATTCCCTTTGAAACGGTTTACTGCAACGATCCCAGCCTGCCCCAGGGACAGGAGTCTGTGGTGGTCAGCGGCAGTGCCGGTCAGATGCTGTGCAGCGCTGAGGTGGTGTATGTCAATGCCCAGGAGCAGAGCCGTATCGTCACAGAGGAAACTGTGCTGGAGCGGCCTGTAAATCAGATCGTGGCGGTGGGCATCGGTGCTCAGGTAGATTCTGAGGGAGAGGAAAGTGAGCTTTGGATCGGCGACGGCATTATCCGTCTGCCCACCGGTGAGGTCCTGACCTACACCGAGGCCAAAACCTATAACGCAACCGCTTACACCCATATGGATGAAGGCTGCGATATGGTCACTGCCACCGGTACCCGGGTAAAATGGGGCACTGTGGCTGTGGATCCCAGAATGATCCCCTACGGAACCAGAATGTTCATTGTCACAGAGGACGGCAGTTATATTTACGGTCTGGCTACTGCGGAAGACTGCGGTGGCGCCATCAAGGGCAACCGGATCGATCTGTATATGCCCACCCTGTCTGAGGCATTCCGTTTCGGACGGCGCAGCTGCACCGTTTATTTCCTCGGCGAATCCGAGTGGTAGAATCCAATTGCAAAATAACCCTTGTACTGCTATAATAGCGGTACAAGGGTTTTATTTTGTCCAAATGAGGTTGTTGCGATGATTAACGTATGCGATATCAATGTGATGCGTCCGCTGCTGGCGGAGCACGGTTTCCATTTTTCCAAGGCAAAGGGTCAGAATTTTCTGATCGCCGGTTGGGTACCGGAGCAAATCGCCGAGGATTCCGGTGTGGATAGCTCTGTAGGCGTGCTGGAGATCGGGCCCGGCATCGGACCGCTGACCCAGCAGTTGTGCCTGCGGGCAGGGAAGGTCTGCGCTGTGGAGGTGGATACCCGGCTGGAGCCCATTCTGGATATGACGGTAGGAGCATTTTCCAACCTGGAGATCCTTTGGGGGGATGTGCTGAAGCAGGATATCCCGAAACTGGTGCAGGAGAAATTTGCCGGACTGCGGCCTATGGCCTGCGCTAACCTGCCCTATTACATTACTTCTCCCATCCTGTCCGCTCTTTTGGAGGCGGAATGTTTTGAAGCGGTGACGGTGATGGTGCAGAAGGAGGTTGCCCAGCGGATCGCAGCCAAGCCGGGAACAGCGGATTACAGCGCCTTTACTGTGTTCTGCCAGTTCTATGCCGAGCCGGAGCTTTTGTTTGATGTGCCCGCCCATTGTTTTATGCCTCAGCCCAAGGTGACCTCTGCGGTAATCACTCTGCGCACCCGGAAGGAACTGCCCTGGCAGATCGAGGACAAGGATATTTTCTTCCGCACGGTACGTGCCAGTTTTGCCATGCGCCGCAAGAAGCTCCAGAACGGCCTGGCAGCGGGGTTCCCGGAGCTGGGCAAGCAGGGGGCTGGAGAAGTGATCGCCGCCTGTGGACTAAGCGAGAACGTCCGTGGCGAGACCTTGGATATCCCCGGGTTTGTGGCCATTGCCAACGAGATCGTTAAGCGCAAAAAAGGATAAATTCCGGTTTATCGAGCTGTTGCGATGCTCCACCAAAGGCTCCCTTGCCTAAAGGGAGCTGTCAAAAATCTATGATTTTTGACTGAGGGATTTGCAGCAATGGGCATCAGTATACGATACTTTTCGGCGAATTCGTACA